>CACLQQ010000057.1 GCA_902609095.1 uncultured Bacteroidota bacterium
TTGGATATTAGAGAAGATTATAATGTCCCACTCTATTTAGGAGAATGGGGAGAAAATTCGAATCCATGGTTTAAGGATGCCATACAACTATTCGAGAGTAACAACATAGGATGGGCAGTATGGCCTATGAAAAAAATCGAATCGATTGCAGGACCACTGTCTATCATTAAAACTGATGGCTATCAAACACTACTGGACTATTGGGACGGCAATGGCAGCAAACCTTCAGCCTCATTCACTAAAGAAGCATTAATGGGTATAACTGAAGGCCTGAAAATTGAAAATTGCATCTATCAAAAAGATGTCATTGATGCCATGTTTAGGCAGCAGATCTCTAATTCAACAATTTCTTTTAACATACAGCAGATACCAGGTGTAGTCTATGCTACAGACTATGATATGGGAATAGTTGGAGAAGCCTACTATGACGCGGATGTTGCCGATTATCGGGTATCCACCGGTAATTTCACCGCATGGAATAGTGGCTGGACTTATAGGAATGATGGTGTTGATATAGAAGCTACTGAAGATAACGTCAACACTAATGGCTATAATGTAGGCTGGACAGTTGGTGATGAATGGATGCAGTATGATATAGAGGTAGCAGAGAGTGGTGTTTATAACGCTCAGGTTAGAGTCGCTTCGGGAGCTGACGGGGGACAATTTCATTTTGCTATAGGAAAAGGGGCAATTTCTTCAGTCGTCGATGTATTGGGCACTGAAGGATGGCAAAATTGGGAAGTGGTAACAGCTGAGAATATGGTACTGACACCAGAAGACAATAAGATCAGATTTTATGTGGATGCTGGAGGTTTCAATCTCAATAGTTTTGAATTCATCAAAGTCGGTAATAGTGATGCCGTTCCTACTGAATTTGTCGCGGCAACCACTATCAATGAGAATACCATTCTATTGAGTTTGAACAAACGGATTATTGAGCTGGTCAATCCCACTACAGAATTTGAAATATTCGTTAATGGTGTTGCAGTCTCTTTAGGAGATATAATATTAGATTCCAGCAATCCACGAGTAATCACCTTTACACTGAATCAAGAATTACGCTCGGAGGATATTATCACAATCTCATATAACGGCAGTACCATTCAAGCCATTGATGGTACCAATCTGAATCAGATTAACAAAAAACCCGTTCAAAATAAGATAGCCATCATTCATAGCATTCCAGGCAGGGTCGAAGCAGAGGATTATTTCGAGCAATCAGGTATACAATTAGAGACTACGACTGATGCCGGTAGTGGACAGAACATCGGCTTCTTAGACAATGGTGATTATTTAGATTATTACCTTAATGTTGCTCAAGCAGGTATCTATCAAGTCGATTTCAGAACTGCGGCCAACAGTGAAATGGGAGCCGTAGAATTACAACTCATTGATCCTGACGGAAGCTCCAGATCTTTAGAAACTTTTACATTCCCAGCTACAGGTGGTTGGCAAAATTGGGTAACTACCACGGAAACCTTGTCCTTACCATCTGGTCAATTACACCTAAGGGTAGTTATCACGCAACCTCTGTTCAACATCAATTGGATCGAATTTTCCTACTTAGACGAACCGCCAGCGATTCAGTACTTACCAGTTCCTGGTAAAATAGAAGCAGAAGATTATGAAATCCAATCTGGTATACAACTAGAAAATACAACCGATGCCGGTGGAGGTCAGAATATTGGCTTCTTAGATGAAGGGGATTATTTGGATTACTTTATTGAAGTCGCTTCTGCTGGTACCTATTTAATTGATTTCAGGACAGCAGCATTATCAGAAATGGGAGCCATAGCATTACAGCTCATCGATTCTGAAGGCCATACCACAGTATTAGATAGTCTTACTTTTCCTTCTACGGGAGGTTGGCAGACTTGGACAAACACCACAAGCTCAGTCACACTGCCAGCTGGACAAATACAACTCAGAATTGTCATTCTACAACCTCTATTCAATATCAATTGGTTTGAATTGTCTCTATCAACCAGCACTCAAAACATATTACAATTGACGGATTTACAATTATTCCCAAATCCTACACAAGGATACTTTAGCATAGCAGGACACTTAGAAGCGGCTCAAGATATTAGCTTATCGGTGGTCAACTTACTAGGACAAACGGTACTCAATCGAAGTCTTGGGTCAACTCAAAATATTAAAGAGACTGTAAATCTAAACCATGCTCCAGCAGGCACTTATTTTGTTGTATTACGAGCAAATAATGGGAAAAAATTGGTTTTTAAACTTCAAAAAAATTCAGAATAAGCTAACTCATTGTAACCCAAAATAAGTTTTAGGATTCTTAGAACTCTTAGAATAGCAGTGCTCTACTCAAATAGGCAAGTTAGGCCTTACTACTGTGTATTGTCCTCTAACTCAATACTGGAGGCTCCACAAAATCCTCTATCTGGACGCCATCATCAAATGGTAGTTCTCCATGGGTAGCCTCCGGTAGACGCTCTACAGTCCTAAGCTGTCGTTCAATAGCTCGAGATCTAACACCTACTTTATCGATTGTATCAGAGGCCTGGCGTAATTTGGTTTGTACCTTATCCAATACTCCACCGAATTTACCGAACTCAGTCTTTACAGAACTTAATATCTTCCATACTTCACTGGTACGCTTCTCAATTGCTAGTGATCTAAAACCCATCTGGAGCGAATTGAGTAGTGCTGCCAAATTAATAGGACCAGCAACCATGATCTTATATTCTCGCTGTAGGTATTGTATCAGATCTGTATTGCGCACTACATCAGCATATAATCCTTCGGTTGGCAAAAACAGAATTCCAAAATCTGTGGTATGCGGAGGAGATACGTACTTCTGTTTAATATCTTTGGCCATTAATTTGATGGTCTGTTCTAATTGCTTATTAGCAGTATTGATCTGATCAGCATCTGCGAGCTCATAAGCTTCTTGCAACTGATGATACCGATCCATCGGAAACTTAGAATCTATAGGAAGCCATACGGGTGCACCATCTAATTCTTTACCTGGCAACTTAATGGCGAACTCTACATGACAAGTGCTATCTGGAATCGTCGCCACATTGATGCCATACTGCTCCGGTGTTAACAATTGTTCGAGGATATTACCCAACTGTATTTCACCCAAAACACCCCTTGTCTTCACGTTGGAGAGTACTTTTTTGAGATCTCCTACCCCATTGGCAAGGGTTTTCATTTCACCCAGTCCATTCTGCACCTCCATCAGTCGTTGACTCACCAATTCAAATGATTTACCCAATCGCTCCTCTAAGGTCTTCTGTAATTTCTCATCTACAGTATGGCGCATCCGCTCTAATTGTTGGTGGTTATCTTTTTGAATCATCTCAAGCCTTTTATTAACTTCTTTTCGGATGTCAATTATGGACTTTAACATGCTCTCTCGAAGATGATTGACACTCTTATAATTGGTCTCATTGAGATGTACTAATTGACTCTGAAAACTATGCAACAACTTGTTGTGATGGTCTGCATTAATCTTCAGTTGATTATTGATGATCTCTTGGTTAGCTCGGAGGGATTGGGCTAATTCTATCCTATTGTTAGATGCTTCTGTTTTATTAAGGTTCTCAGCTCTGCCGAACTGATCATTCATGTCAGCAATGACCTTTTCAAACTGAACAGAATAGTCTCTACCACTCTTAAACACTGTAAGGATTAGGTTCAATACACCTAATGCGATTGATATGTATAGTAGGATTTCTAAGTTCATTGGGAGTTGTTTTTACAGTAATATAAGATTTATCGTGCAATGTAATTGCACGAAGTATTTATGGATTCCTGAATCATATAATTGAAACGATCCAAGGTGGCTTTAACACATGGCTAAAAAGTATACACTCATTTATTAGAGACCCTATTTATTATTGTCCTTTTTCCAGCAAAAAAGAATGAAAGTGCCATCCAATCGCATATTTCTCATTCAGTAAAATCGGGTATTATTAGCCATTATAATCAGGAGCTTCATATTGACAGGTGGCTAATTGCTTCGCTCTCCCTGCTTTCAAGAAATGACTTTATTGGACAGTTATTATTGAATTTAACATATGATCATGTCTTTAATTTTCGAATCATAGAATTGTAGCGTTTCACTGGCTTTATTCTTTCAAGCTTTTTTTATCTCGATCCAAGCAAAGCGGATTAGAGCGATCTTCAGGTATTTAATCTCAAAAAATTAAGTTTAGTCTAAAAGATGAACATTCCATCATGTAGGGAGTGACTTTGTTTAGATAGTCGAAAATACGAGGGTGTAGAAAAGTTTAGATTGAGGGAGCCTTTCTAATTTCACAACCTCCATATCAAGGGGCTATTCCCTATTCCCCCCTGTATACCCCTTACAGTGGAACAACCAAATGCATTTATATCTCCCCCATGAAGGGGCAGGGGGTGGATCTCACTCCTCAATATACCATGGCAACATAAAGTTTAGTACTGTCATTTACCTTTTAGCCAATTACTTTATTTAGACAGTCGGAATGATAATATGGATAGAAAATGGCATTAATAGTGTAAGCATAGAATTCAAAAATCAGAACTAAGTGTTTTAACTATCCTATCAATATCAAACCTTCGAGCCCCATTAATACAGAGAAAACTCTGATCCAACTTAGGGCGACCATAGGTAAGGTAGGAGTCCCATATATGCTCCATATACCATGCTTGTTCTGGAGTACCTCCCCAGCGAACATCTTTCTGCTTACGCTTGAGAAAGATCCTCTTAGAAATCTCAACAAAAACTTTATAAGTGATCAGCTCATTAACGCTATTATTATTGAAAGCGAACAATCCTTCAAGGATGACGATGTCATGATCCTTCGGTCGCTCTTGAATGACTTGATTTAATCCGAACCAATCAATGCTGCTAGGATGCTCCCAATCAAGTTTATCTCTAATCAGTTGGAGCTGGGATTCCGCTACGACATGCTCATCTTGATGTATGATTGCTACAGATTTATTTATCTTGACAAATTCTGCAGCCAGTAATTTGGCCAATGTGCTCTTCCCTGCCCTGCTTACTCCTCCTATTCCTATGAGCATTCGATAGTTCTTATTGTAAAAGGAATTACAAGTTTGTTGCGGCTAATCCATCAATAGCGATATGAACCATCTTCTCCAGTTGAGTATTATCCGAATTGATCCTTGACCGAACCTGTAGACCACTGAGGAAGGTTAATAGATAGGCAGCAGCAGCATCTACATCAGTGTCTTGAGCTATCTCACCAAGTTCTTTTGATTGATTGAACATCTTCACTAATGTAGCTTGAAAAGATTGTTGATTCTCTAAGAGCTCTGGCAATATAGACTCATGAAGTGGCAGGTATTCCGTTGTACAATTGACGATAAAACAACCTTGCTTATCTGGATCACTCAGGGTATTGGATATGATACTTTTGAATAACCGCCTGATTGACTCTAAAGGAGAACAAGAGTCGGCGCATCGATTCTGCACAACTTGACCATTTTGCTGCCTATAAGTCTTGAGTGCCGCTTCATACAGGGCGTTCTTACCTCCAAAGGTGGCATATAAACTGACACGATTGACACCCAAATGATCTACCAAATCCTGAACAGAGGTTGCATGAAAACCCTGCTTCCAAAAGAGGTTCTTAGCTCGCTTTAAAACCTCCTGCTCGTTAAACTGCTTAGTACGTGCCATGATCAAATAAAGATATGTCGAATCATCAATAATCTGACATATCTCTGGGTTAGGTAATAAATAATAATGTGTTTACACTTGTGCGAAACCACCATCAACTGGTATTGCTGCAACTGTAATGAATGAAGAATCTGATAAAGCTAAGAATAAGGCTACATCTGCTAACTCATTGGAACTACCAAAACGGCCTAATGGAATCATCGATGGTAAGGAATCTGCCATGCCATTGATCTGGTCCTGAGGCACATTATGCTTGTCATATATCGGAGTATCGATTGGGCCAGGACTTAATGAATTTACTCGGATACCTCTCGGGCCAAACTCTGCTGCTAATGTCTTAGTAATAGACCTGAATGCTGCTTTATTTAATGCATAGGCACTCATACCACCGAAACCTTTAACATTCGTAACGGAAGTATTGAAAATAATGCTTGCACCTTCGTTGAAATGTGCCGAACCTTAATTTACTGTGAATAGTGGCCCCTGAACATTCAAATTGTGTACCTCGTCAAAAATCACTTTTGGCAATGTACCTATAGGCTCTAATCTAAAGACCCCTGCATTGAGAAAGAGGACGTCGATCTTACCGAATTGGATTACTGTAGTTTGTATGAGATTCTTGCTGTCGGTGATGCTATATGCCTCAGGTAGAACCAATAGATAATCTCCTGTCAATTGTGACTTTATACCATTAAGTTTTTCTTGAGATCTTCCTGTTAATACAACCTTTGCCCCTTCGTTTAAAAATAATTTTGCTGTTTCTAAACCCATGCCACTTGTTGCACCTGTGACGATTGCTACTTTGCCATTTAATTTACTCATGATGCTGAATTATTGATATTTATCATTAATAATTGAATGTTCGTTCCAATTTTCAATATAACAGAATGATCATTCCATTATAACATTCATATATATATATCAACAAATATTTTTACATAGACCTATCTTACAATCCATAACTATTTGTTAATCAATAAATCGTAATGGAAATAAAATCTGATAGATTTTATATTTAAACATGCTTGCATCCATAATTAACACTACCACAGAGGTCTCGCTGAATCAAGACTTCAATTGGACCATAGGCGATTATCTCATGGCGCTTTGACTAATTGGGGGTATCATCTCCTTGATCTATATCGTCCATAAGAAAAAAAGTGAGTCCAAGTACAGAAACCTAATCATCATAGCAGTTGTACTCTTCATAGTAATCATTTGGATGGATTTAGCCGTTGGTCTGTTTGGGCTGCCTTGGAGCGGGAACTGATTCACAGCTTATAGATCTGGGATTACAATCTCTTTAGCAACGCCAACGTTTTCAGGGACAATTATAATATAACCAATCACTTCAAAGGCATATATAGGCTCACTGAAAAGAAGGTTTATTTGACTTTACATCTACGTACCCAATTAAACTGACATGAACAGGATATTTCTGGTGGAAATAAACATGTTAGCCTCTCAGATTCGGAACGGTATAGATATAGCGCAAAAGCTTCATATAAAGCAAAATAGACTTATGAAAGGTAAACGCAAAGAAGGATGATCTCTACTAATCCATACCACGGAGAAGGTAACCAATCCTCACTCCGAAAATGAGCGAATGTACACATATAGTTGGTCCATATAGCTCCTCCCAAAAGTGCTGTAAATTAATACGTTATCCAAATAATAACTATCTTTCCCACAATAATGAACGAAAGAAAAAAGAGGGACTACAACGGCGGTTCATCGTTTTTCAATACCATTCTACTTAAGACAAAAAGGAGATAAAAACGTTTGGGATGACAATATTTTCTAATAAAAAGATTAAAAGAATATCAATTGGGGGACTCTTACTATTGTCAGGCTCAATTTCGTATGCACAAGTTTTAGACTTTGTTAAATCAAAAGATGGTTATCACGTAAATATCGAGATAAATAACTCATCTTACTTACAATCCCCCTCCGAAGGCTTGTGGTCTATCAGCACCAAATGGGAGAATGATTGGACGACTGGTTGGCAACATGCTCAGGCTTCAGTTATGGAAGATCATGGGAATTGGACTATTCTAAAAGGTAGACTCTCTTTACCAAAAGGTGATTGGTATTTACAAGATTCTTATCGACAAGAAGAAGGACGCATAAAATGCATTCGTAGATATGAATGGAAGGGAGGTGAAACATTAGATAGTGTTACTTTAAGTATACGTTGGAAAGTCACCACCGAAAACGTACAAACTTTCTTGCCAGGGATATTATTCTATGGAAATCCCTCAGGTGAAAAAAACGGAGCGCGTAAAATACCTGTATTTCATGGAATTTCAGGTGAAAAGGCAATTTTTGAAGAACATCGCTTTCCAATGCCATTCGCATCAATGGAATGGAAAGATAACCAAAATTATAAAGGTGCTGCTTTACATACGATCCCCAGTTTGGTTGTTGGAGGGAATAACGAGGATCAATGGTGGTCATTAGGAATTGAGGCTTATGATAATGATTCAGAATTGTTATTATTAACAGGACCCATCGCCTATAATAATCGTTTGAGCGTTGCTAAAGCATTACAAAAAAAGGAAATGCCATATAAAGATGCTTTCGTTAAGATAGCACCCGGAACTGTCATAGAGAAAATATTTTATTTGGAGGCGTACGATGTAATGGAAAAAGGAGCCGGATTTCAAACGCCATTGTACACTTCAATAGATATTTTCAAGCCTTTTTATGTCGAAGATCTTCCTACATACGATGAAATTTTAGAAGCCAAATATCGATTTACTAAATCACGGTATATGGAAACTAAAGACTATGCTGGATTCAATATGTTTCCATCAAGTATTACGCCTCAAATCGTAATGGGTTGGGCAGGTCAATCAGAAGCACCAGTTTACGCGTTACAGGTCTTACACAAACGATTTAAAGATGATGCGATTTGGGGAATGGTACAAAAATCAATGAACCATATTAGTACCTCAAATTTTGGAAACAACGGATTTAACGTGAATTACAATACCCTTACAAAGATTTGGACCTCTACTGACCCTGTGTCACAGGGTCAGGCAATGAACAGTATTGCACTGGCCATAAGAATAGGAAGAAAGAAAAATGAAATTGAAACGGCCACATGGGAAAAATTTTTAGTGAAAGCCTGTGATATTCATTCAAAAAGAATTTTGGATGATGACTGGAATCCTATAAACACAGCAGAAGCTTTTTATATTTCCCCATTATTACTAGCACATAAATTGTTTAAAAATAAGAATTATGAACAAGCAGCCTTGAAAATGGTGGAGTACTATGGGAAACGTCACTTAGACATGACGGAGCCTTATTGGGGAGGCACACTTGATGCTACTTGTGAAGATAAAGAGGGAGCTTGGGGTGCTTTTCAAGGTTTTTTAGCGGCTTTTGAACACACCAAGAACCCAACTTATTTAAAGTGGGCTAAACATGCTTGTGATGTTACGCTAAGTTATACCGTAGTTTGGGATATACCATTACCAGCTGGTCGTTTGGCAAACCATAATTTTAAAACCAGAGGATGGACAGGAGTATCGGCACAAAATCAGCATCTGGATGTATATGGTGTATTAATCGCTCCATCTATTTATAAATTAGGAATTTATATTGAAAATGAATCCTTGAAAAAATTAGCCGTAGTCATGTATAGAAGTTGCGGACAGCTGATTGACCCATTAGGATCCCAAGGAGAACAAATTCAACAAACAAATTTCGCCCAACATGGCGACATGTCAGACATTTTCAAATTAAGAGGTGGGTATTCCGAAGGTTGGACAGTATATTGGTTAACCGCACACTTTTTACACGCTGCTGCCCAGTTTGAAGAAATGGGCATCAAGTTGTGAATGTGGCTAAGAGGATATTCCCAAACCTGAAGAATGAACAATTAAAAGATAAGAATGCTGTAAGTTTAAATAGGGAAAATCACGAAAACTTAATTCATAATTACGTGCATGGTGGAAATTTACTGTTTCTTGGAGATGGGCAACTTCGAATTAATAAATAATTAGTCAAATTCAAAAAAAGCGAGCGAGGAAACGCTCAAAAAACACCGCTGATATGAGAACAATATTCGCTTTCATGGTAACTATCCTTTTAGTTCCATCAATTCTTGCTCAAGATAATTTAGCAAGCAAAAAAACTCAACTCCATGATTGAGGCAGGAATGAAAGAATGGAAAATTCCTGGTCTGACAACAGTTGTAGTTAAAAATTGTGAAATAGTATTCAGTAAGGCTTATGGCATAAAAGATATTCATACAAAGGAAACGGTAGACGAGAATACACTAGTTAACATGGGTTCAACTACATAGGCCCTGATAGCTATTTCGCTAGGAATTCTTGTAGATCGGGATGAAATAGAATGGGATGATAAAGTAATTGATCATTTACCTTCATTTAGACTTATCGATTCTTATATCACTGCCGAGGCTTGTGTAAAAGATTTACTGACCCGCAACGTAGGAATAGAGTACGCAGATCTATTATGGATGATAGACAGCACTTCGACAATTCAGACCCTTGACAGATTGAGATATGCGGAGAAAGCCTACCCACTTCGTGGAGGGTTTATCTATCAAAATATTATGTATGTTGTTGCAGGACAACTGATCCAAAGTGTTAGTGGGCAACACTGGACAAGTTTTGTAGAGGATAATATTTTTATGCCTTTGGAAATAACTCACACACAAGCTAAATCCACTAACGTTGTACGAGCTGGCAATGATGCGGCACCACACTACATTGATGAGGAGTCCGATTTGGTTAGACTGCCACAATATTTTTCGAATCAAATCGGTGCTGTAGGTTTGGTTTGGTCAACTACAAAAGATATTGGTAATTATTTAAAGTTTCTGGTTCATGATGGAATGTATAAAGGAGAAACTTTATTTCAGCCCGAAACTTTCAATTATTTATTTAAACCGCATTCAATATTACCAAAAGCCATGTATCCTACTGAGGTTTTAACCAATCATCATTGGAATACTTGCGGTTTAGGTTGGTTTCAACAAGATTATCGCGGCAATAAACTTGATTTTCATACTGGTAGTTTATTTGGCCTATTTGCAATTGCCGGATTGCTTCGTGATCATGATATAGCAGTGTACGTTTTTGCAAACTTAGATCATGCTGAACTTCGTCATGCAATAATGTATAAAGCGATTGATCTTTTTGGATTCAACAATGATAGCCGTGATTGGCACAAAGAAGTTTTTGATTTGTATTTGGGATTTAATAACGAAGCCGATGCATCTAAGAAAGAGAAGAGTAAAAATCGCGTTTTAGGAACAAGTCCTTCATTGGATATAGAGCAATATTCAGGTAAATATAATAACGAAATGCTTGGAAAAGCTATAGTCAGTGTAACTGACGGAAGATTAGAAATAAACTTTAATAATTTTTTATTTTATAAATTAGAGCATTAGCGCTATAATGCTTTCATCACCAACTTAGATTTAAGATTTTCAGAAAAAATCTTCATTAACTTCAAGTTAAATGGGGCTGCTGAGGTGAATGAGCTTGACTATTTGGGTAAAACATTCACTAAACTGGAAATCAAACTCAATTAATATCTGAAAAAGGTAATCTGACTACTTCGGTCAATTCAAACATCTTGTTATTAATTGATAATTATTTCTGACTTAATGAGAGTGAAATTAGCAAGAGAATCGAGACTTAATGGAGACGAAAAATAACAACATGAATGATTAATTACTTATAGTGAACAAAGATCGTACAGGAAATCATAATGAATTTACTAATTCCCATCCTTTTTGTTAACTTATGCACTCACGGAATTAACCATACACAGTATCCTTACCCACTAATAACCTACAACGATGCAAGTAACCACAAAAAAAGAAGAACAGGTTGCCAAGCTCATATTTGGTATAATCTATCCACACTACCTTAAGAGAATTGAGCAAAAAGACAGAACGAAAGAAGAGCTCGAACAAGTAATTGCATGGTTCACAGGGTATGACCGAGATACCTTGCAAGGACTGATTGATGATAAAGTGAATTATAGAGACTTCTTTGCAGGAGCCACCATTCACCCTAATGTGAAAATGATCAAAAGCGAAGTCTGTGGTTATCGCATCGAGAAAGTAGAAGATGAATTTGAGCTATATCGTCAATGCAGACAGATGGAAAAACTCATCGATGAATTAGCTCGAGGTCGTAAAATGGAAAAAATACTGCGAGAAGAAAAGAAGTAAGTACCATACCGAATATCAATGAGTACCATGAATCAACATATCTATCCACTTTTAGCGACGGCGCTGATCATTCTCTTTGGCTGTAGCATTAAACCAACTGAAAAAATAGAGAGTAACACTGAGCACACTGCTGTGAATCCATTTAATGGTATTGACACTATAGCTACAGGTGATTGGTGGAATAGGAAATCAAATGAGATCATTGATGTAAAGGTGAATAGAGAAGATGTCATAGCCTTTGGAATATACACTGTCCAAGAACAAAAGATGAAGCTTACCGCTCAGCTCTTCCCCTTATATCCGAATGAAACCAAAATAGTGCGATTAGAAATTCAACGAGGTAATGAATGGCATGAAACACAGCGTAAAGAGATAAATCCTTTGGGTTGGTCTACTACATTCATAGTGGATAACTGGGATAGCAGTAAAGACATAAAATATAGATTGTCGCATGGTGCACTTGCACAGTACGTAGGCCTAATCCGAAAAGATCCTACATACAAGGAAGAAATCTTACTGGCGGCACTCTCCTGCAACAGTAATAAAGACCGTGGTGATAGAGATGAGTATATCAGGAACATCAATTACCAAAATCCAGATCTTATCTTTTTTGCTGGGGATCAGTCCTATGATCACTCTGAGCATACTGCGGCTTGGTTAAAATTTGGTATGCAATTTAGAGAGATCTTTAGAGAGCGACCTTGTGTAACTATTCCAGATGATCATGACATCGGGCAAGGAAATCTGTGGGGTGAATACGGCAAGAAATCTGAGACCAGTGCTGGCCACGATGGTGGATACTATTATGATGCCAAATATATCAAGATGGTAGAACGTTGTCAGACAGGTCATTTGCCAGACCCATTTGATGTCACTCCCATTGAACAAGGGATTGGTGTCTACTATACAAATCTAACAATAGGAGGAGTAGACTTCGCCATAATTGAAGATAGAAAATTCAAAACAGGCCCTAAGGACAAAATTCCTCAAATGGGGCCCCGGCCTGATCATATCAGAAATTCTAATTACGATCCAAAAACTGTTGATGTCGATGGTCTGAAACTATTAGGAGATAGGCAACTAACATTCTTGAACTCATGGAGTGGTCAGAATACAGATCACATGAAGGCCGTATTATCGCAAACTGGATTCTGTGGTGGAGCACATATCCATGGTAAGCTAACTAACCGATTGCATGCCGATATGGACTCCAATGGATGGCCACAGACTGGCAGAAATAAAGCCCTTCAAGCTATTAAGAAAGCGAATGCTGTTCATATCGCTGGCGATCAACACCTGTCAACTGTGATTCAGCACGGCATCGACGAATTTGATGATGGCCCATGGGCATTTGTGGTTCCAGCCATAGTGAACAACTACTACAGCAGATGGTGGTGGCCCGAAGATGAGCAGGCAGGTCCGAACTCAAATGGAACCCTACCTTGGAATGGACAATTCTTAGATGGATTCAATAATAAGATTACCATGCATGCCTATGTCAATCCTGACAATCCCTCCAATGGTGCTGGCTATGGGTTAATTAGATTCCGCAAGAATCAGAGGGAGGTCATATTCGAATGTTGGCCAAGAGACACAGATGTATCAACTGAACAAGCACAACAATTCAAAGGCTTCCCATTCACAGTAAAACTGGGAGCATCAGAATAGTATGCTGACCAGAGTTTCAACTGATCACCACTGAGCCTTTAAAATGCTTCATTGAATGTAAGGTAGAAGTTATACTGACCATCACCCCGAGCTATATCAAACCTCAATCCAGCTCTGGACTCTTCGATTAGAAAATAGCGTAAACCTATACCATAACTGAAGAACTCTCTATTGGCAAATGGTGCTGACCAACTATCAGGCATCAGATTATAGGTATAGAACGCAGTACCTCTAAGCTTACCTTTTATAGGAAACCTTAGTTCTGATTGCCATGTTGCCATTCTATAGGCGAGGAACCTTCTATCATCAAATCCTCGTGAACGGCTCGATGTGGATATATGACCTAATTCATAAAAGGGTGCTCCATCTGTAGTGTGCGTAATCCACAACTGGTGACCCAGAGTCCAATCATTCCCAAATGGAGTGAAATAACGTAGGTCTATATCGAGCTTACTATAATCAAAGTCTGAAAAGAACAATCCTAAACTTACTTGATAAACAACTTCGCCATAAAAGCCACGATATGCAGCGTTAATGTTGTCACGAGTATCTATGAATAAATTGAACTCATAATTAGACTTGAAGCCTCCATCCCAACCTACTGGCTGTTCTGTCAACAACAATCCATTTTCTTCTCTCTCCTGCAATTTGAAGCTATCCATTCTGTAGCCCACTCCTATACTTAAGTCACCCAGTATTCTCCTAGAGTAGTTTAACTGGAATCTCGGAAAATTTACTTTGTACTTCTCGAAATCTTCAGCTCTCGAATCTGCTCCAATACCGAAGTAATTATATGAGTATAAGTAGTATCCAAACTCACCCTTCAATCGATGCTTACGCTGATCTGCATAGAATTCAAAGGAACTAAGAATCTCTAACTGATTCTTTAATGTATAGATCGCTGCAAATAACATTTGAGAAGGACGCTCTTCTTCTGCTTGAGAGGATTTTTTAAATGACAATATACCTGTAGCTCCTGCAGCAAAACTGGTCTCTGGCAAATAAAATGCTACTGGCAGAATGGAGTTATCCCAAACAATAGAATCTCTTTTAACCTTCTGCTCATCCATGTTTGTGCCTGCTTGACCCATTATAAACGAGGGCACAAGGAGCACATTGATGAATGTTAATAGGACTGCAATCTTACTCATAACGGAATCACCCTTACTGACTAACATTTCTAAAATGATTCTGCGATTTTAAAGTAATAGTTAATCTTTTCATTGCCTACGCCAAAATCTAACCTGAGATTGAGGTTCTCTTCTTCATCCACTAAAAACCTAATTCCTACTCCATAGGAAGTCCTCAGGGTACCCCAATCAAACTCTCCGAGTGATGGTGCTACATTACCTACTCCTGCAAAAGCAACGACACCCCATAAGTGAGAAAACTTATGTCGCCACTCTACCTGTGTAGCCATTAGGTGACGCTCTGTGTAACGCCCTTCAAAATAACCTCGCATGATCTCGTGGCCTCCAAGCTGCCCCATCTCCTGCAATGGCGTATCTCCTCGATTAAGCTGAGAAAGAAAATGGAATCCCACTATATTTTTAGGAGTTCCAAAAGGCTGAATAAAATGACGAGCATCAAACTTAGTCAATTGAAAATCATTTGAAGAACCTAACCAACTACCATAAAATCCATGCGTCAAACTGATAAACGAGCCTCTTGTTGCATTCAACAAGTTATCCCTACTATCATAAATAATGGCTAACTCTATACCTGATGAGGTCGAACCTAAGGCTCCAGGTTGCTCTGAATTTTCCAACAAACCATCAGGCTGTGCTTCTACCCTACTGATCCGATTATATCGGAAACCACCACCAAAAAAGAGGTACCTCGCAAAGAGATTCTTTAATAATAGAGGCTCTATGAGCACCTGACTATAGTTAAACTGCTCCTCATTCGATTTAGGTGTGTCGACTCCAATGCCGTAAAAAAGGCTCGGAAACGATTGTATTCTAACATTACCGGTAAGCATATATCTCTCCTGCGGAGAGAATATCTCAAAGCCAGAAAAGAAAAGATATTTATTTTCTATAGTGTACTGAGCAGTCAGTGGTAGATTAGAAGTCCTGGTTTCATCCCCGGACCCTCTCATCTTGAACAGACCTTTGATACCTACACCTATACTGAGATTCGTCTCTGGGGCATAGGAAATAACAGGTGTAAAGATTGCTTTAGCTGGATAGAGAGTGCTGTCTCGCTCAACCGCTTTTTTGTTAGGATGTAACGTCAGAAACTCAAGAAGTTTTTCTTGTCCAGTTAATCCTGAATAAAAAAGAAGCAATAACAATGTAATTGATATTCTAAGACTGTTACTCATAGATTAGAATTATCACCTTCTTTTAAATAATGTTTTTAAATCTTAATTAGACGCAAATATATATCAATAGAAAAAAGACATCAATGATTAGAGTAATTAGCACCTTTAATCATACTTCGGACATTACACCAGTATAACGAAACTACCTTCTATTAATGCCTAAGCTCCTATATAATTTCTGGTAATAATCTATGGCCTGTCCACGAGCACTACGCTGTAACATCGTTGACCTGAGTAATTCATAAATTGGACATATAGCGTAAAGGCCTGTCTATAAGTCCCATCTGCTGTTTAAATCATCAATTCACCACAAAACGATCCCCATCATTGGCAAAGTGAATAGGACCACTAAATCCCATTAGTTCCTTTTTATATAAATTCTCAATCACTTGAAGATCTGGGGCTGGAGCGAAATGATAAAGAACCAGCTTTTTGACCTTTGCAGCTTTAGCAATTTCTGCAACATCTGATGGTGGAGTGTGATAATCCTGTATGTCATGAATAATCCGAGCATTTCGATTCATACCTGATCGCTGTAGCCCTATTACCATTTTTGTCATTAGAGAATTGAGTATGATTTCATGAAATAATAGGTCTGCACCTTGAGCCATATCAATAAGTGCATCAGACCTTTTTGTATCGCCACTGAGTACAATCTTCTTACCCTTATATTCTATAACATACCCCACCGCTGGAACGATTGGTTCATGGTCCACATTAAACGCGGTTATCTTGATCCCATCCTGATTATAAACCACAGTCGCTCCTCCTGCAGTATTCGTGAATTCATGTGGAATAGCTCTGGCCTTAGAAACATCCATGATCTTAGCACCATGATGATCTACTCTGTGTTTATTTTCTATGTGGAGGAATTGATTAATGGCCTGATTCAAAGTATCTGTCCCTTCAGGTCCATATAGATGCAATTCTGAAGCACGTCCTAGTAACCAGGATCTGCTTATAATACTGGGAAGATCAATCATATGATCAGAATGCCAGTGCGTTATAAATATTCCGTCGAGTCGATTCAGAGGCAAGCCTAAATTTTCGGCTTTTTGAACCACTCCATCACCAACATCAAAAATAAAAAAATGGCCATTTACTAAAACAGCTGTTCCTGTTTGTACACGCTCCCCAGGCATAGGTGATGCTGTACCTACAGTTACTACAGTTATTGCCTCTTGGTCATTCAAAAGAGCTTCGCCTTCAGCTATTATTTTTGCTTGATTCTTTAGTTGTTGGTTCAACAGGAAGGGAACTAATCTCTCTGGAAAATAGGTTGCTGCAACAAACCCTATTATAGACCCGACTATTAGTACTGATCCGATGCTTGCAAATATTTTCTTCATATCAAGCGCCTTTGAATTTTCGATATAGCACCATCCCTATTAAAAAGATCACCAATCCTTTAAACCAAGGCCTCATAGTCTTACCGATCTGCGCTAATAACTTATTCTGAATTTCATTCAGTGGTTCATAATTAATTCCCATTTCTAACACCCCATACTTCTCGGTATAAGCATCATAATCCCTAATCAGTTCAGCAAACTTAGAAGGCTGATCATGTGTAAGATCAAGAGTCTCCCCTGGATCTCTTGATATATCATACAATCTCCATTCA
>CACLQQ010000058.1 GCA_902609095.1 uncultured Bacteroidota bacterium
CTAATTTTGATCAGGCTTTTGTTGGAGTATGTACAGGTTGAGAACATACTACAGTATTACATTAGGAGAACATACTATTACTTATGATCAACATACCTTAGGGATTTCCATGTATAACCTTACTAATGGCCCAAATGAAGGAGTACAGTTTGGACTAAAAAAAGCTTCATTCAAGAATGTGCTCAATATGAAAAAGATTGAACGCATAATATCCAAGAAGTAGATAACCATTTATATAAATAGGGGGTATCCGAATTTTGCCAAAGTAAAAACAAAGCTAAAACAGGGGTCATGATAGTAATAGTAAAATGATTCTATGACGGGGGCACCCTTTTAAATCGTTTGCTCTTTGCCGTTCTGAATTGGTTGTAACTCTCATACTTATAGAATTTGAAACGTTCGAAATATTCAGCTTCAGTTTTTTCCCAAGCCACCTTGTAGGATTTAGCATCGATACAATGATGTAAAAATCGGGACCAATACCAGTTAGTGTGAGTTGTCCAATATTCCACCATTGTTTGAAATTAAGAGTGTTATACACCTATCAAGCTTAATAGATCGAATCGAGTTCCTCTCCATGCTTCAAGAGGTCTTATTTTTTCTTTTGGTATTTGTTCTTTATAGGGGAACAACAGCTCCATTTTTAACCCATCAATTTTCCTCTGCAGTCTTCTCATTCTTTTGGCTATTATTTCTCTCTCCCTATAGATCCGGTATCTATAGCGTTTTTTTAGAGGGTGCTCATTATTAAGATCTTTAATAAGTTCTGGATAATGGATTTTATTCTTTCCATTTGATTTAGTACTTGCCATTAAATCAACAAGAGACATAATGAAAGTATATATAGGGTTCAAATTGTTACCATTTAGGTTTTCATCAGAGTCAATTTCAATATTTAAGGTAGAGGTATTCGTCAATTGTAAATCGTTCAAAACGTTACACTCTCGACTTTCATCATTCATTAGACAGGACCATTGTTCATCTACACTCTTAATGAGCTCTTCCTTTTCTATGTAATACCCTTCTCTATGGCATAGTTGGTTGAATCTGTTTTTTAATCTATGTTTTTCGGTTCTTATAGAGCTCTCCCATATCTTCGGATTTATTCCTTTATTCCAGATTTCAAGTTCTTTAGGGCTTAATTCTGATGGAGGTTTCAGACTATTTACAATGACCATTTTTCCTATTTCTGATAATAGGTCGTTTTTGAGTAGTTCTAGTTTCGTCTTATTGAATAAGTCTGATAGGTATGGGACACTTTTTTTGTCAAATAATCATTTCGAATGACCTTTTTCTCAATTCTAATAATGAACATTGGTCTACCATGCTATGGCCAATAACTACATCATCGGTTATATACTTGTAATCATAATAACAATTTCCCGTAGACAGATTCCAACCCAAAGTCATAATATCTTTTCCACTATCATCATTCCATATTAATCCACCTTCATCAGCTTCACCATATTTACCCTCCAGTATATTCATTACCTTGTTAAAATCTTCTATATATAGATTGTCATTAGTGTGTTCTTCATAAAATCCATAACCTCCACCAAAAAGTCTATCATCATCGAATACAAACAAGATTCTTACATCGAAGTGAAGCAACTTCTGTTCTGTGGATACACAGGCTCCATTTGAATCACAATAAAGCTTCAAACCTTCTACAGCTTCAACCTCATCCAGAGACATTCCCCATTTAGTTGATCGAAATTGACCATTCAATGAGTTTAGAGATGACAATGCTATTAGAATAAAAAGAAGATGTTTCATTTTAAAGATTTTCAATGCACCAAATTATTCAATAGAAACAATATCTGTGCCTATGATTGAGATTTGCAAGTCTCCTAAACCTTATTCTTTAATATTCAAGCTAAATATGTTCATAGTTTTGCATACTGCATTGTATACAATAATTTTAATTAAACATAATATGTTGATATTCAATATATTAATTGAATAATATTAAGTCTAATCCAGACCTATCAACTATATACCGATCAAGAAATACCGATAGAAGAAGGCATCAACGAAAGGACAGTCTTTCTTCCATTACTAAGCATGAATCAATAGTCATATCATAGAATCATATGAAAATACTCATAGTCGAAGACGAAATACCAGCAGCAGAAGAGCTTAAGAGATATCTCCTCAAGTATGATCCTCCTATTGAAGTGATGGATATCCATCACTTCAGTTAAGAAGGCAACATCATGGTTGTCTATGGAGAGAAATGGTCCAGATGTAGTCTTCATGGATATACAACTATCTGATGGTATTAGTTTTGAAATCTTTGGGTTTGTTGAAGTAAATTGTCCAGTAATCTTCGCCACGGCTCATGATGACTATGCACTCGATGCATTCAAGGTAAATAGCATTGACTATATCATGAAGCCAATTACTTATATGGAAGTGAGCAATGCCCTCAAAAAGTTGAGTATACTAAGCTCTCAGCTTGTCAAGTTAGATGTCATCTCTGGATTAACTCAATCCATACAGACTAAGAAAACCAAAGATCGGTTTGTTGTCAAGAAAGGTAATCAGATCCAATCCATCAAGACCTCTGATATCCAGCTGTTCTATGCTGAGGGGCGTACGGTATTTTTGGTCACTAATGATAATCAGCGATACATTATTGATTTCAATTTGACATATTTAGAAAATTTGATTCCATCATCTGCATTTTATAGAGTGAATCTGTCATATATTGTCAACATTAATGGCATCCAGAAGATCAATCAATACTCCAATAGTTGATTGAAGCTCAACACGCATTACGAGACGCCTTCGGATATCATTGTCAGTCGTGAGTGAGTTAACGAATTCAAAGGATGGGTAGAAAGGGGGAGGATAGTAATAGATAATTCAAGGTTTGGTTTAATTCTTTGATTTTGGTCGAAATGGTTTCATCACATCTTCATTGCATTCTATATATGGTCCTTCCATAAGATCTATACAGTACGGCACTGCTGGGAATACTGCGTCAAGACACTCCTTGATGGACTTAGGCTTACCGGGCAGGTTGATGATCAGACTATTTTTTCTTAAACCAGCGGTTTGCCTTGATAGTATGGCTGTCGGGACATACTTCAGTGATTCTGTACGCATGCGCTCTCCGAATCCTGGCATCATTCTATCGCAGACAGCTTCAGTTGCTTCAGGGGTAACATCTCGCTTTGCAGGACCTGTTCCTCCAGTAGTTATAACCAAACAGCATTTTTCATTATCGACCATATTGATTATGGTATTTTCTATCTGGTCCTGTTCATCAGGAACTACATCATACACTTTATGCCATTCGGATCTCAAATAATGATTGAGTGTTTTTACCACAGCTTTACCACTGAGATCCTCATAGATTCCTGCATTGGCTCTATCACTTACGTTTATGATTCCTATTTTTATTGTTGACATATGATACAGTTTTATGGCTGCAGCCTAAAGGCATATAAAGCAAATGATGCTAACCAATGTTGGCCGGCATACTCACCATCCGTTATTTTACTTAGTGAATAATTGAGATGCTTGTCTGCAAGATTTTTGCAATGATCACAATTATTCAGGCTATATAAACACCAAGCTCGCGAGAAGTTTAATCCATCCAAGTGTACCAATTTGCCATCGGATCTATCCAAGATGCGACCAGGTTCTAAATTAAGATCTCCAATAAATAATGATGGTAAGAAACTCTGAGACCACACAGCAAATTCTTTATCATCCAATACCTTCCTCATGATATTCAGTTCTTCGAGACATGGTGACAAGAAGTCATAACCACTGGGTTCCCAAGAGATCGGGCAATGTCTATCTGCTAGGTAGAATCGTTTAGCATGCTCTTCAATACTTTCTCTTAGGTCTTGATGGCCTATAGTCGTGGCATAATCGTGAGCAAAGCTCAGTCCAAAGGCTGTATTAGAGTGTTCTCCCACTCGGATAGGGTAGACCAGTTTTGGCAGGTATTCGATATATGCATTGACAATATAATCACATAATGGTGTCAGGTTAGCATATAGCTCTTGTGCTATAGGGTTATCCCAGGTATAAAGCTCTTCAGCAAGTTTGAGTACCCAGGCCCACCCATATGTACGCTCAAAGGACTTACTTTCTTTATTCATGGAGAAGTATGCCACCTCAGTCTCAATATGATCCGCAGTGAGGTTTTCTTGTAACATTCTTATTGCGAGCTTTTCTTCTTTAAGATTAGGAAAACGTTTCATCAGGTATATCAATGACCAGTGCCCATGTACTGCAGAATGCCAATCAAAACACCCATAGAATGCTGGATGATGAACTTGAGGCATAACTACGTCTTTTTTATCAGTGATTACGACTCCTGATTTATATGGTAGAGGTTGCTGTATACACTGCATAGGTAACATAGCTAAGCGATTAGCCTCCTCAATAGTTAGATCTATAGATTCATTTGAATTATTAGGTAAAGTTCGTACAGAGACTTCCTTCATAGGTTCGTTGCATGATAAAATGAATACAGAAATAAATGCTGTGAAAAGAATTCTCATGATATATATTTTTAGAAGATGTGTAAATCAAGGTAAAAACAAAATGCTTGCATTAAATACTACTTATCAAATGCAAGAACATTTGATCTGTTCAGAGTCAGAATGATCCCCAAAATAAAGAAAGGAATGCTAAGTAGCTGGCCCATATTTAAGGACATTCCTTCCTCAAAGCCTACCTGATTAATCTTGGTGAATTCAATCGTAAACCTTGCTGTGAAGAGAAAGATGAGATAAAGGCCAAGTATGAAGCCATCCTTACGATTTTTGAATCTGTAGAATATAATTAGAAGAGTCATGAATATCAATAAATATGCGAATGACTCATATAATTGACTTGGATGGCGAACGAACTCATCAATTCTTTTAAAAATCACACCAAAATCTCCATTAGTCGGATTTCCAATAATCTCAGAGTTCATAAAATTTCCTAATCTGATAAAAGCTCCAGTAACAGTTCCTCCGATACAGACTATATCCGCAATAGCTAAAAAGCTCAATTTATTCTTTCTACAGAAAAAAAGAGTAGTTAAGAAAACGGCAAGGATCCCACCATGGCTTGCTAATCCTTTAAACCCACTGAACACTATCCCTCCACGCTCAAAATGTATTGGAAGTATCATTTCAAGTGGATGGGACAAGTAATAATCTGGCTCATAAAAAAGGCAATGACCAATACGAGAACCAAAAATAATCGCTAAAAACACATGTAAAGTTAGTTTATCAAATGCTTTTTCAGAAAAGCCTTTACGCTCCCATAGTCTTTTAGCGACAGATAATCCGACAAGTAGCCCTGCTCCAAAAAGAAGGCTGTAATATCTCAAGGCCATTCCCCCGAAGAGCTTTATTTCTGGATTCAAATTCCATTCAAAAATTAAGTCCATAATTATAGTTGAGTTTGGTTTAACAACTTAGATCAAAGTTAGCTTTTAATGCTATGCGTTTATTTTATTCTATGTTTTACGATAAAATTCAAAAAAGCATCCTGTCTGTAAGTAACTTAGAATTATTCCGAGACTCTTTAAAATGCTCCAGCTCCAAAAGTCAAAACAAAACTACCAGAGCCAAATTCGTTAAATCCTCTATTTCTCCATCCCATACTTAGGCCCCAATAATCGGTTCCTAATATTTTTAAAAACTTCAGCGGAGTAACAGTTATATTGATCCTTATTTTAAGACCTATTTCGGTAACAAAAACGGACTCTTGATACTCTCGTTGAAATGGATCGGGGTTGCTGTCTAATCCACTCAATATTTCATAGCCAAATCCAACATAGCTATCTAACCATCTGGATGCCGACATACTATGCCTAATCTGGTGCCCAAATGATGAAATAGGAAATTTATTTTCATTATGGAAATTGAGTTCATTAGTATAAAAGCGATGATAAAACCACCCTCCAGTCGTGGGGGCTTTAAAATGTTTAACGAATAGTAGCGGCACTGATAATTCACTATGTAAGTTTTGAGTAAGTGCGAAACCTAGTTTATTTCTAAGCACATCTTTCTTCTCAATCTTCGTTAATTGATTAGCTTTTACTTTGTGGTGTACTCTGGGCCACTTTATTGGCTTTTTGCTACGGATCATTTTAAATAGCTTACGATCATGATACTCTTCAGGTAAGTTGGGAAAAGATCTAATTTGATATGTGGTGGATTCTGTAGTCCTTTTTATCCTATTTGCAGGAATTTTTTTAGCGGGTGTGTTTATTTTCTGATCAGGAGGAAACACAGCAGAACTCGGTATTCTTTCCTTAACCATCCATGATTGAAATCCTCCAGTAAAAAGATCCCCAGTGCTGATAATATCTCTAATCCCCCATGTATCATTTGGTTTTTCATTAACGTCGTATCCAGGAGTATAGAGCCCATCTCCATTTTTATCTGTACAGTTCCCATGTTTGCCTTCTTCAACCAATATTGTCATTGGAAATCTGGTCTGTGCGTCCACATTAAGAATATTATCAAACCAATATAGGCCATGAGCCCTAGCTACTACTCTTTTAACTTCTAGGGCATAGGTTTTATCTAAACAGGGATGACCCTTATGAACTTGTATTTGGAATAAGGCGGCCTCAATATCATGAGGATGGCTACCTGCTCCTTGTTCTGCTTCATAATAGAAATAGTACTCCACTTCGAATCGTAGAACTTGAGAGAGGTTAATAGAATTCTGACTTGATTTATATTCTTTCTTGGATAATGGGGTATAAACCTCCTTTACCTTGTAATAGACTATCGGGGTATTAGAGATATAATCAAAAGGTAAGGGTACTGGTAATGTGACATTCCCTTGTTCATTAAACAGCTCGGGTTCATCTGGACTAAACCAAAGGATTGGGGCCGCATAAGCTGCTAAAGAATCAAATCTAATAGAATGATCGTTGGTCTGATATATGATGGCATTATCAAGTGGACATTGACTTGATATCGAATTGATGCATGAAACCAAAGAGAGAAATAAGAGGGCTTTATAGGATCTCAAAATCACTGAAAACCAAGCTTTTTTAGTTGAATGTGAATTATACTTACAAATTGACATCTATTTCAAATTATGTAAATTCTGTGGCCTCGTTAATGCTCTCTTCTTCCATTTTTTATAACTAATAAAAAGATTTTCTTTCAAATCATCATTATCGAAATTGATAACATTCTGTATTTTTTGAGAACCATTATCTCTTGTGGTGGTAATAGTCTTTAATTCTACCTTGTAGGGATAAAGAAATGAATAGATCAGAGATAGGTCCCAGAGTGTCCTGCTCTTCCAGCCTCCGTCTCTATGATGATACCCGGTATCCGTAAGATAATTACCCAGATTATGAGATCCTCTAAACGCTGCATCAGTTTCGGCATAGTGAAAGGTGGGTCTTTGAAGCAACATTAATTGGTATGATGTGCATCTCCACATCTTAGTGAAGGAGCTTATCCAAGGCTTGGATATCCATTATGCCGTTCTAATCATTCTTGCGTAAGATATTTGTCTCAATATAATAGGTGCTACTCAGCCTATATGACTCAATACTGTTTTCAATCGAAGGGTCGATAAATACGGTCGAGGCCACATTAGTTAGAGCTCATAGAGATATGATAGTAAGCTTGTTCTGTGGTGTAGCAGCTCGAGCTTATTTTATAATAGCCATAGTAGCATCCGAATATCGAGCCTGATAGCAGATAAAATATGGCATATAAGTTATTGAATTCATTAGCGGTGTCTGCATCAAGTATAACTGATCTTTGAGAGCTTAGAGTGTTGGATATACACGTTGTAATACGCATAATGCTTAATATTCTAATCATGACCCTGATATTGGTGTACAGATCTATATTAATATTCCATTTTGGTATCTGAGGTATCCTACTTGTTGCCCACCCAAGGCTTGGGGGGCTATAGGTTAATAGATTTCGGAACCGACTTTTACAGCCTTATCAAAGTCAACAAATATGTTGTCAGTTATGAAGGCGAGTTCCACACCAGTCGGAAGTTCTTTGCCAACAATGGATTTATATCCTTTTTTCGAAAATTAAAATTTACTAACGATATTGGGGCAAAAGTTAGGGTTGTGCCACCTGTTAATAGTTCGCCAAAGTCATTTTCAGGAGTCACAAATTTCTTTTGAAAGCCCAAGGCTTATTTATAGAAGCTAATTGTCATATCAACATCGTCAACGTAAATAATGGTGTAACTGTAAATCAGTAAAGCGTCTGTTTAACAAGATTCTTGTTTGTTTAAAAATATAATAAATTCAGACTGAAATTAAATCTGTAATCTGATTAGATATGAGTAAGTTGCTAGAATAATTTCTGTTGACATGTGGCGTATCGTTCTCTTCTTAATATTTACATTGATTATTGTGCCTGTTGTTGCTTTTCAGTTTGATTCGCCTCCAACAAATTCAGAATGGGCCGTACTCAATATTTGGATCAAGATATATATCGCTTCATCGGTTTTTTGTTTTGCAGTTAGTACTATGACCAAGAACTATAGCCAGGTTGACAAACTCTGGTCTGTTTTACCTATCGTATATGCTTGGGTCGCGGTTTATGAGTCATCATGGGATAGTCGACTATTATTGATGGCTGCTTTAGTTACTATTTGGGGTGTTCGCTTGAGCTACAATTTTTGGCGTAGGGGAGGATTCCAATTGAAGTTTTGGGAAGGAGAAGAGGATTATCGCTGGGCGATCCTTATGGCTAAGCCAGAATTTCAGCCTCATTGGAAGTGGGTGTTATTCAACTTCTTTTTTATTTCATTCTATCAGTTTGGACTCATTATGTTGTTCACCATCCCTATGGTGAAGTCTATTGCTGGGCGTCCATTAAATTGGGTTGATGGATTAATAGCATTAGGTATTCTTTTTATGATCATTATCGAGACTGTAGCAGATCAACAACAGTGGAACTATCAAAAAGAAAAGCATCAGGCCAAAGGAGGAAAGAGAGAGATGACTTCTGATTATGAAAAAGGTTTCTTGGATGCTGGTCTGTGGGGAGTAGTCCGCCATCCCAATTATGCTGCTGAACAAGGTGTTTGGATACTATTCTATTTATTCAGTGTTACAGCAACGGGGTTATGGATCAATTGGTCCATCATGGGGGCATTGCTGTTGATCTTATTGTTTAAAGGAAGTTCTGATTTCAGTGAAGAAATATCTGCAATCAAATATCCTGACTATAGTGACTATCAGAAAAAAGTCCCGAGATTTATACCTGACCTGTACTAAACGATTATCCTACAACAAAGTCTTAAATCTTGGCCTCTTCGGAGCTACATCTCCCAGACGTTCCTTCTTAGCAGCCTCAAAGGCACTAAAGTTACCTTCGAAGAATTGAACCTCTCCATCATCCTCATAACTCAAGATATGTGTGGCCAACCTATCTATGAACCATCTATCGTGCGATATGACAAGTACACAACCCGCAAAGTTCTCTATGGCCTCCTCTAATGCTCTAAGAGTATTGACGTCGATATCATTAGTAGGCTCATCTAACAGGAGGACATTTCCACCCTCCTTAAGGGTCATGGCAAGGTGGAGTCTATTGCGCTCTCCTCCAGATAGGATTCCAACTTTCTTTTGTTGATCTCCTCCAGCAAAGTTGAATTTGCTCAGATAGGCTCGTGCATTGACGTCAACATTACCAACTTTAAGGATATCCACACCTTGACTGACTACTTCATAAATTGTCTTTTCTGGAAGGAGGTCTTTATGAGATTGATCAACATATGCGATCTGTACAGTATCACCTTTTGTAATTGATCCGCTATTTGGAGTTTCTTCACCCATAATCATTCTGAATAGAGTGGATTTACCCACACCGTTTGGACCTATGATTCCTACTATTGCATTCTTAGAAATTGATAAGTTTAGATTATCAATTAATACCCTATTATCAAATGATTTCTTTAGGCCTTCGATTTCAATAACCTTATCTCCAAGCCTTGGCCCTGGAGGTATATATAATTCGAGTTTGGCCTCTTTCTCTTTAACCTCCTGACTACTTAGGGAGTCATAGGCGTTAAGACGTGCCTTTCCTTTAGATTGTTTGGCTTTCTGTGCCATTCTACTCCATTCCAATTCTCTCTTAAGAATCTTCTGGCGCTTAGATTCTGCTTTTTCTTCTTGCGCTAATCTTTTAGACTTTTGATCCAGCCAAGTCGAGTAGTTTCCTTCCCATGGAATCCCTTCTCCACGATCTAACTCGAGAATCCATCCAGCTACATTATCAAGGAAGTATCTATCGTGAGTCACTGCGATCACGGTACCTGGGAAAGACTTGAGGAATTGCTCTAGCCAGTGGACGCTCTCTGCATCGAGGTGGTTAGTAGGCTCATCTAATAGGAGTATGTCGGGCTTGCTTAAGAGCAATCTACATAAAGCAACTCTTCTACGTTCTCCACCAGATAGTAAGGCAACCTTTGCATCATCAGGTGGACATCTTAAAGCGTCCATTGCAATCTCAAGCGTATGGTCTAAATCCCAAGCATTGAGATGATCCATTTGTTCGAGTAGTTCTCCTTGCTCTTCGATGAGTTTCATCATGGCATCGTCGTCCATAGGTTCTGCTAGCTTAGCAGAGATATCTTCATATGCCTTAACTACATCTACAATTTGCTGAACTCCTTCTTGTACACACTCTTTAACGGTTTTATTCTCGTCCAACTCGGGTTCCTGAGCGAGATAACTGATTTTATATTCTTTATCAAAAGTGACATTGCCTTGATAGTTCGTGTCGAGTCCAGCGATAATTTTTAGGAGACTGGACTTGCCACTACCATTTAATCCCAGCACCCCTATCTTGGCTCCATAGTAAAACGAAAGCCATATATTCTTAAGGACCTGTTTTTTAGGAGGATAGATCTTAGATACTCCCTCCATTGCAAAAATCACTTTCTTATCAGACATAAACTTTGATTAAACCATAAATATAATCTAACTCAGCACTGTAAAAAAAGTAGAAGTATAACCGCCTTTTACAAATGCTACAATTAGCGACAAAGAGGTCCAATAGGGCAGATTCCTCTGAGAACTTGATCCAATGCATTAGAGGCGTTCACCTCCGAGATAGAGCTCTTGTTATTTGGATTAAAAACTGTAGTAAGACTCATCTTTAAAAGATTAATTGTTTCCTTTTCAATACTTATATCTTGAGGGGCCGTTTTGTTTTCTTGACACATTCTTTGGGCTGTATTTTCTAAGATTTTCCCAATTTCAGTAGAGATTCCTGAGATTAGATTGATGATCGGATAGTGTCTTAAATCTTTGAGGAACTCTTCAGTTAGTTCCTTTTTTATCTGTTCTTGCATAATGGTTGATAAGGTGGACGATCTTGAGACTATGCTCTAATGAAAAAGTAAAAGACATATTGTCAAAAAATTCTTTGTTATCACTCAGAGATTTCACTGGATAAAGGAGATGATAGATTGAACGAACTCAGAGTACAACGGTAACTCAGGCTTATCATATGTTGATATATTATCTGCTGGTGAAGTATTAGTGGGTAGTGTTTTCAAAACATGATTCATGTAGTCTATACTCACAAGCATTGATTGCTGGGCAGCCTGGGTAAGTCTATTGGCATCATCTACTTTTACATGGATATCCTGAGTACATCTATGATTAAGCTCGGAATATTACGTTTTGCAATCTCGACTAAAGGATCATAATTAAGCAAGGAAATTAGGAAAGGTTGGACCGATGGTCTGAAAAGATTCATGAGAAATGTATGTATACTATCAACAACTATACCTTGATTACGCTGTGCCAAAATCTTCACAGACTCATCCACTAAAATTGGTTGTAGTTAACTCAACTGGGTAAGTGAAAGGCTATCCAAGGTGTATCCTGCTCCAGCTAAAGAAGTGAATCGGTCCACGTTTTGCTGACTCGCCGTCATACTTACTAATGATCTTTGACTATGGTCTTAAACCGTAATGTCATTAAATCGATAATCCAAATGTAATATGTGCACTTATCCTTGAGTATCAGCTATGAATTGGTCAAGGCTCATATCTGACTCTTTTAGATTTGGTACTTGACTATTGGCGATACCTATGTTATCATATTTAAGAGAAGCAAAATCATGATAGGCCGAAGATTTCGCTAACATCTTCAATGAATTATTAGTAATCGAAGGATTATTTCCATTGTGGTCTGTTGACCCCAATCCTTGTATGGCTAGAGCGACTGTGCCTGATTCAAATTGATCTGGGATACGCAAGGTACCATTAACATGATTGTCAAAAAAACTTCTATCTCTGTTTGTCTCGGGCATTGAACAATCAAGCATATGGCAAATACGAAGAATGACAGCGGTTTCCATCTCATTATTGACTCGATGCCTTTTTAATAACTGACCAGTACCCTGGTGCCATTACTCCTTTATCATAAAACCCACGTTCTTTGACCAACCTATGCATTTTAGGTAGGTTATAGGAAGGAACTGCAATCATCATATGATGTTCTGCATGATAATTCACATTATAAGGGGCAAATAGAAGTTGTTCGAATAGGTTTGCCTTAGTGGTTCTGGTATTTTAGGAGGATCCGTTGGATTTTATAAGACACTATGTTCTGCCATAGCTCTTACACTAACGGACAATTGAAATGTAGTTAGATAAGCACCAATCCATAATAGAAATAACCACCCACTGGCAAAGTAGTAGAGTCCTGCCCATATAATAAACTATACTGTAAGAGGCCCTCCAAAGTTTTTAATAAAGGTTTTGAAGAAAGCAGAGCAACTTCTTTCTTTTTGGGAGATTCTTTTGACCTTATTGCCCAAGTTGTAGTCCAAGTATCCTAAATGCATCATGACTAATCCCGCTAAGGATTTAACACCAGTCTGACCCGTTACGTCCCTGATAAATTTCCTGATCGTGCTTTTTTGAGTAGTGGGGTATCCTCGGGTAAGCAATATATCTGGATCCTCAGCTAATCCTGCGTTGAGATGATGGATCAAGTGATAATCTCTATACTTATATACATCCTGAAATACAGGATACCCGCCAAACCAATTACCCATGAAATCATTAATAGTAGGATTGTTGAACATCGCTTTATGAGCTGCATCATGTACTAACACTGCGCAGGCTAATTGTCGTCCTCCAATTATAAATAGGCTTAAAATAATAGTGCATATGTTGGTAAAGTGATAGACCAAGGTGAAACATACAAAAATCCATGACCAATGATATATGACTCCCCATAGTGCTTTGATATCATTTTTTTGGGTAAGCTCTTTTCGCTCTTCTATAGTGAGATATGGTGCTGGAGAAACGATTTGCATGGACTCAACTATTCAGTTAAAAATTACTGCCCACCCAGGTGGAATGCATAACCTTTAATTTCCAGCCATCCGCTGTAGGCACTGCTAAAGCACTTTCTAACCAGCTACCTTTACCTGCTAAAGTATCCGCTTGATAAAACTCAGCGTAATTATGATAAGCCAATTGAATCGACGGACCATATTTCTCTATGCTGATGTAATCCATTCTATTGATCCGCTTGGCCCGTTAAGGGTTAGCCAGTTGACCTCTCATATACGATTTGATGTTATCATTAGTCCAATCAGCACCATGCTCCAATATGATAAAGTCATCCGTATGGTAGTCCCTAATTTTAGTACTATAACAACTTGCCCACAAATCATCAAAGGAGCCTTGTATCAGACCCTTGGCTATTTCCATTTCCTCGGACATGATTTGATTAGAAATCGCTTTTGGCCTAAGAGCATCATAACTCCCAAACGAGCATGAAAGTGTAAATAGTAATAGCCTTATAAGAATAGCTTTCTCCTTAAAGTTATAATATTGGTATGAATTGAGTCACTCAATAATAATACACTCGATTATCTTGGTAGGATGAACATTCTGGTTCTTACTAAGCAGTTTCCTTATCCATTGCATGATGGAGCTTCCACGGCTATCCACATGCTGTGCAAAGGATTAGTAGATGCTGGAGCTACGGTTGACTTAATTTCCTTGAACACAACTAAGCACTTCTACGATGGACCTGTAGATATAGATGACTTATCTCATTATCGAGATATTGAATTGGTACCACTAGATAATCTCCCGACATACCTGGGAGGCCTATTGAATCTCTTTAGCGATGAATCATACCATGTGAGCAGATTCTACTCTGAAGAGATGAAGAAACGCATTGCAGAAAAACTGAGTGCTAAACATTATAATGTAGTGCAGATAGAAAGTTCTCATCTATTAGTTTATCTCTCGCACATTAAATCCTGCTTCAATGGACGGATTGTTTTACGAGCTCATAATGTAGAACACATAATCTGGAAGCGGCATAGTCAAAGGCTCAGTCATTCTATATACAGTTGGTATCATAGACTCCAAGCCGATCGGTTTAAGCAATTTGAGGATCAGATGGTGAGAGAAGTTGATCAGATCCTTACTGTGTCGGAGCATGATGCAATCTATTTCAAAGTACTAAACTCATCTACCTATGTGACTCCAATAGGAATAGAAATCAATTCCATCAGCGTCAGTCCAAAGTTGAGGAAACCAGTGTATGGGTTCATAGGATCAATGGATTGGCTCCCTAATCATACCGGACTAAGATGGTTCTTAGATGATGTATGGATTAAGATTTCAGTCGAAGCAACACTGATCGTAGCTGGCAGAGGATCACAGTTGTACGAATGTTCAGATCGGTGTGTAAAAGTTTTGGGAGAGGTGTGTAATTCAGATGATTTTTGGAATCGGATAGATGTGTTAGTGGTGCCCTTGTTCTCAGGAAGTGGTACGAGAGTCAAGATTATCGAAGCTTTGAGTCGATCCAAATTGGTCCTGAGTACATCAATAGGGATAGAAGGAATTCCGGCTAAAGATGGGGTAGAGGCTCTTATTAGAGAGGGTGTTGACGCTTGGAAAGAGGCTATCAGTCAAATCTATAATCAATGGTCAAATTATAAATCTATGAGCGAGGCTGGATTTAGGTTAGCGTCAGATAGGTACGACTATAAGAATATTGCAGCAACTGTTTATGGTAGTTATCAAACTCCCTATGTAGATCGGTTAATTAAAAACGTCCGAGACCAAAGAGTAATATGATCGAGAAGCTTAATTTTGGGTCTTAAAAAATAAATTTAGTTAATTGAAGCTTGTGGTACTCACTTCTCGGTTTCCATTCCCTTTGGATAAAGGTGATAAGCTTCGAGCTTACTACCAGATTAAGGAACTTTCTAAGCATTTTGATGTCTATTTGATTTCCCTGACTGATCGACCGATCAGTGAATCTGAAAAAAGAGAGCTTACACCCTACTGTAAATCTGTCGATATTCAATATTTGCAGACCAATAAAAGGTATCTGAACTTAGCCTCTAATGTTATATCAGATATGCCATGGCAAGTAAGGTATTTTTATGATTGCGATATTGCTCATCATATTGATATGATGATAGAGGAGATTAATCCTGACCATATCTATGTACAGTTGATCAGGATGGCCCCATATGTGCGTAACGTAGCCCATAAGAAGAGCATAGATTATATGGATTCCGTGGGTCTCAATATGGCTCAAATTGGACTTAACCAATTCAAACGTATTCCATTTCTTAACAAGATAGAGCGTAGAAGGTGCCAACGTTATGAATCGAAATTGTTTTCAGAGTTTGATGCCCAATACATAATCTCTCATCGTGACAGGAAGGCGATAGATACGTCTGGTAAACATGATGTTCATGTAGTTTCGAACGGTGTAGATACGGACTATTTTGATTTCGTTAGTAATCAGCAGTGTGAGTACCAAGCAGCTTTCATCGGTAATTTAGGCTATGTACATAATGATAAAGCAGCACACTATCTAATAGATGAGATCATGCCTTTGATGACTGACGACTTCAGGGTTCTGATTGCAGGATCTCGACCATCAGAGTGGCTCAATATCAAGCAGCGTAGTAACATCAGGGTATTCGGATATACTGATGATATCCGGGAATACTATAGAAAAGCTAGGGTAATTGTAGCTCCTATTTATTCTGGTTCGGGACAACAGAATAAGATCTTAGAGGCAATGTCACTAGGTATCCCATGTGTTACCACCTCATTTGTTAATGAGTCAATAGGTGCCGAGCCAGGAGAAGAGATCCTTATAGCCGATGATCCTAAACGTTTTAGTGGAGATATGTTAGCTCTACAATTTGATCAGGAACTTTTCAATAAGTTGTCCTATGCAGGCCGCAATATGGTCAAAGAAAGATTCGATTGGTCCAAGGTGACCAAGCCATTGATAGAAAGCATTAAGTGTAACTCAAAAGAATCTTAGAACACTGGACAGAAACTATTGTCATTATCATGATTGCCGATGTATGATATACTCAGTTCAAATGTACCAGTGCTAAATGCTTGGCCTGACAGATTTCTCACATTCATGTCATAGCTCAGTCCAACTAACAATCCTCCTTTTCCTAAACCAACCGAAAGAATGGCATCAGTAGGCTGCCAGGTGGATAAGCTACGTGAACTACGAAGCCAAAAACCTAAATGCGTATCTATACCGTCCGTCTCACTCAATTCGTATCTGAGGTTAGTTCCAAGGATACCACTTTTAGAAACTTCCTGAGAAAGAAATATGGCCCTGGGTTCTATGGTCGCAAAATCTCCTAATGGAAACGAAGTGCCGATGTGTGCAGTCAACTTAGCATCAATTTTTACTGCTTCATAATTGTCTGTGGTTCTGATATCTCGATCAAAGAACGAGATATTGGGACGATTCCAATGCTGGTAAGCT
>CACLQQ010000059.1 GCA_902609095.1 uncultured Bacteroidota bacterium
CTGGCCAATCGACCAATCAGAGGCTATTGTTGTCTCGATTTACATCAGCAAGTCTCATTGACTTATCAATGACTATGGTTGCAATGTCTTCTGGTGCATAAGGTACCTCTAATGAGTAGTTAGCATGAGTCCATGGCCAATCCTTGGCAAGCTCATAATTTGTATAACCTTCTTTAGACTTCTCACCTCTCATAATTCTCAGCGGAATGGTATAATTCACGACTTGGCCATTACTTAATTCAATTGATAGATCGACAGGCATAGGCATAACACCGAGTTTTACCAAATTCACAATTGAGCTGTTTTCTGATTCCCCAGCAGTGATTCTATCAATTGCGTAATCTATAGTATGAGTAGTGTTAACGAAGTACTCTTTAAACCAATCGAGCTCTAAGTCACTCGACTTTTCCATCACTCTAATGAAATCATTGACATTAGGATGTTTAAATTTCCAAGTTTCAAAATACGTTCTTAACCCTTGAGTAAAAGCGTCCTCTCCCATAATATACTGCAGTTGTGTTAGGAATACAGCTCCTTTTGTATAGCTTCCTCTACCATAAGCTGCATTTGTTGTAAAATGATCAGCATGTGTGCTCAACGGCTCTTCTAAACTTGTAGTAGTGAAGTTTATATATCCCTTGACATTTCCCTCGTTGGGGTGATGTTCAGCAACGTCACCAGGAAGAATATTTTCTGTTCGTAGTTGGTTCATTACCTCGCTTGAACCAAAAGAGGTGAAACCTTCATCCATCCAGGGATACAAAGACTCATTAGTGCCAAGTACCATCTGGTACCAGCTATGCATCCACTCATGAACAGAGACACCAACTAAACTGCCATATGATCGTTCTCCAGTGATTAATGTAGCCATTGGATATTCCATTCCGCCATCACCACCTTGGATAAAGGAATACACAGGATAAGGATATTTGCCATACCTCTTGTTCATATACTGTTCGGCAACATTCATCGCTCTATGGAGATTCTTCCAATTCTCTGTTGTTCTCTCATTAGGTTGATAGACATAATAAATAGTTGTTCCAGCATCAGTTTGTTTTGACAGAACTTTATAGTCAGGGTCAGCTGCCCAGACAAAATCATGAACATTCTCAGCTTCAAACATCCAAAGAACTTTTTTGCCCTTAACCTTCGCTTCTTTATCGCTATATCCTCTTCCGATTTTTTTTGCATTCGTTAATATTCCGCTGCCAGCTAAAGTATAAGAATCATCAATCTCTATATCTACTTTGAAATCTCCCCAAATACCATAAAACTCTCTACCTACATAAGGATTAGCGTGCCATCCCTGATAGTCATACTCGCACAATTTAGGATACCATTGTGCCATACTATAATCAATTCCTTCGGCATTATTTCGACCGGATCGTCTAACTTGTAGTGGGACTTGAGAGTTAAACTTCATGCGTAGTTTAGTCTTGGATTTAGGCATGACTGGTTGAGCCAGGTTGACTTCTAAAATAGTTCCGACTACTTCGTAACTTAGATCTTGGCCATCTTGCTTTAACTCGTCAATCTTATGATACCCTATTTCATCTGGATTTAATTTAGATATTCGATCTCTTACCCTTCTATCGGGGTCTTTTATAGTTCTTGAACGCACATCCATCATACTATTAGGCTGAAAAGCATTAAAATAAAGGTGGTAGTATATGCGGTGTAATGTGTCAGGAGAGTTATTTGTATAAATTATTGTTTGTACTCCATTGAATTGATGCTTGTTGACATCAAAATCAATTTTCATGTGGTAATCAGCTCGTTGCTGCCATCTGTTAGATGGTGTAGCTAATGACTGGAAGTAGCTTAGAGCACTCAAAAAGATTAAAAATGCTTTCATGGATACGAATCTATTAAAAAAAGCAATCTAAGAAGTAAAGTAATTTAATTAGAATTTGAGAACATCATACTTACATTTGGCTGAGTACCGATAATAGCGTAAATTTACATATTGCAATTATTCAAAATGTGTAAATGTTTATATAACAGTATTTTATTAGTTTTTTTTATTCTTTCACAATTGTTGCTTAATGCTCAATCTATTTCTCAATTTAAGGATTCTAAGTTATTAGATGAGATAGACTTAATTGAGGAGTCTATATTCTATCCGATTGAAATTAACAAACCCTATGTAGAAACTGACTTAATCGAATTGGTCTCCGTAGAGCAGAAGCGTCTAATACAAACCTTACATGTTGCTGATTTAACTACAAGTGAAGAAATCAAACACTTTGATAAGTTTCTGATTGATCAGCCTAGTGTAAGACTATTGTATGATCGCTATTTAAATTATGTGCGTCTAAGTGGTATATCAGATCATAGTACTGAATCCCGCTCTCATACCATTGAACGAGGGGATTTATCATTTGAAATCGGTTATGAATTATTTAGAGAAAAAGATTTGAAAGGGGCTCTTGATGCCTTTGATCGTTGCAATGATATAGATTCTCCTTATTATGATTATGCCCAATACTATTCTGGATTAATCAGAATCCTAAATCGTGATTTTGAACGAGCTTACAGTAATTTAGGAAAGATAGGGAGTTCATATCAACTCCAAGATCATCTACCCTACTATTTAGCACTTTGTCATTTTGCTATGGAGCGATATGAAGAAGTGATTAAATGGTATGAACCGAGATTACGTGAACCTGAACTGTATAATAAATCTAAACTTAAGGAGCTTGTCGCTCTCTCGCATTATAAGATGAACCATTTCGAGAAGAGTATTGACCTATTAGATAGTAGCTCACAACCAGACTTGTTAATCAGCGCATTACTCAAAAGCAATAATTATCAGGAGATATTGCAATATTTTGGGAATCAAAATTTCTCAAAATTCTCAGTATATACTCAATCCGTAATAGCAGAAGCTTTACATCATGATAAACAGTATGAGCAATCTATTGATAGGTACGCTTCCATAATTTCCAATGATAATCGAGCACAAGTCAATTATAATATTGCCCAGAATTACATCTCATTAAATGATTATGAAAAGGCCATCTCTCATCTTTCTCGGGTGAAGTCTGATGCATTAGCTTACAAAGCTAGCAATCTGATAGTATCGCTCATTATCGATAATGATCAATTAAGTGCAGATATGTTGGACTATAACTTGATTAGTCAATTGTCTGCTTTGCAGAAAGAACTCTTGTTAAATAAGGTGCTACATGAAGGCCAATTAGCATTGTCAAATAGAAATGTCAATCTATCTGAGCGATACCTATCATTGATTGCAAAAATCTCTTTAAGCTCTATTCAAGAAAAGTCACTTTTAGCGGATATAGGCTGGTTCTATTTTACAGATGGGGATTATGTCAATGGAAAAAAAACACTGGTAGAGGTAACCAATTCGAGAAACTTTAATGCACTTCAGGATAATGATAAGCTGCGTACTCATTACGCTATAGGATATATGAGCTTGAATAAAGAAGATATGAAAAGAGCATTAGGAAGTTTCTCAGCTGCTCAGCTGCTCTCCGAAACAGAAGGAGTTGCATCTACATTGAAAGAGGATATCCTTAATCGAATAGGTGACTGCTATTACGCATTAGAGGAGTATAATCGTTCTCAAAAGGTTTTTCAAAAAGCTTACAATCATCGAGTGAATCAAGGAGATCACGCATTGTTTAGATTAGGTTCTATTCGAAAACTCAAGAGTAATTCTTATGAGCAAATCATGATATATGAAGAATTAATAGAAAGTTACCCAAATAGTAAGTATTCCAACTACTGTAACCTTGAGATAGGCAATCGATATTTCGAATTAGGACAATATGATAATGCCAAGCATTTCTATCAGTCTATAGAGTACGCTGATGATCTTGCTATTAGTAATATGGCTCAATTGCAGTTGGGTTTGATCTATGTAAATGTGGGTGATTATGATACTTCAGAAAAATATTATCAGCAAGTATTGCGAAACGATTATGCTCCTGAGTATGTTTCTTCAGCTCAAAAATCGCTTAAAGAATTATACGTATCATACAAAATAGATGCAGATTCATATGCTCATTTATGTATGAGCAATGATAAAGGTAAAAGTGAAGAATCTCTTAAGTTAGAATTTACGATTGAGCAATATAACAACGAAAACTATGCTGTAGCCCTAAAGGAATTAGCGAGTTTAAAATCACTTGTAGTTACTACAGCTGATCGAGAAAAAGTGAATTATTATACTGTTCTGTCACTTATGGCCACTAATCATGAGGATTTCATAAAGGAGGCAATTCTGTTTTGTGACAACTATAATCATAAAATATATAGTGATGTCACAGATCATCTTTCTCAATTATTAATAATTCAGGGTGAGTATGATTCTTATATATCCTTATATGAGAAAGGGTGGTTTAACACACGTGCTGATAGAGACATTAATCTATTTCAATCATTAGTTAAGGTTAACCAACTAAACGTTGCTCTTAGCCTGTTAGAACAAAAACCAACACTAATTAATGCGATATCCAATGATGTGCTCGCATCTGTTATTTCTGATTTTGCTAAAAAGAAAAAGTGGAACAGCATAGCTACACTACATAATGTAAGTGCCGAATCAAAAATATGGATAACTGTACCTAAAATCATTTATATCTATGCTTTAAGCGTGTTTAACTTAGATGAGATCAATAAATCAAAAGAGCATATAACTCAAAATTATGACAGGCTTATAGTAGAAGCTTCATGGTTTGCGAAGACTACCATATTATTATCTGACTGTTACTATTTGGAAGGTCAAAAAACAATGGCTATTGCTGTACTGGAGGCTATGATTGGATCGAATATGACTTTACCTCCTACTCTACTGAATCTAGCAAAAGCACAACTTTCAGAATTGAATCTTTAAAATCGATTATAGGATGAAAACATTAATTACTCATATGATAATAGTATTGATTGGACTGAATCTAACAGCTCAATCAATCGGTGATGAGACACTATCCGTTGACAAAGATTATGAGTCATCTGTGTATAAGAGTAAAGCCATAATTGACGCTTTTAATTTATTGCCTACCGGTTCAATGAACACAAATCAAGTTGCCATAGATAGTTTGATTTCTATTGCAGTGCCCAATAGCCAAATAGATATATCGGTAGCGCCATTATCATATCAACAAGAAGCTATCAATAATGATAATAAAGGTCATCTGATGTTAACCAAAGGAACAATAAATGAACTGACCATTCAGGGAGCATTGGTTCACAGAGTAGATAACTATTTCACTGTAGCGGCTCATGGTATGTATGATAGCTGGAATGAAAGGAATGTAGATGATAAGTTTCAAAAGGATATTAAGGCAAAAATATTGGCTAATTACTATTTGACTGATCATAGTCAGCTTACGATGCAGATTCAGAGTAATCACCTTAGACGAGGGCTGTTTAGTGATCTGAATCAATCAGAGTATAGAGACACGATTAGTTTAAATAGCTTTATAGCTAACTTCGATTACAGCACATTTAGAGATAAGCCTAATGCTTTGAATTACAGTTTAGGTATTACTTTTAATACAACCGTTCATAATAATTTAAGTGTGAAAGAGAATTTATGGACTATTTGTCCAAAGATTCAAAAAGCTTTCAATTCTACACTCAGTTTAAAACTTAGTTCAGATAGTTATTTTTCGAGTAATTTGGGAATGAGTACTCCTGTTGTGTCCAATAATAAACTTTCGCTTAGAGTAAATTCTGGAAAGTACACTTTGAGCATAGGAGGTATTTTGAATAAAAAGCCGAATAGTCTGAGTATTTATCCTTCAATTAAGTCAAATTTCTATTTTAATGCAACTAACTTATTAAGTGTAAAAGTAAGTGAAGAACTCCATTATTTGGGCTTAAATGCAGTAACTTGCGATAATCCTTACATAAATCAAGGATATATAAGTCCCACAGTTACACGTATTAGAGAACATTCAATTGCTTTTACAAACTCGATAACTAATCTTATCAAGTTTAAGGCACAACTTACTAAAAACTATTATTTCAATGATGTCAATTGGATCAATGTAACAGAGGAGCCAGGTTTATTTTTAATAGAAGAGATAGACTATGACTCATGGAATGCACATGCTGCGATAAGTGTAGCACCTTATCCCAGATTAAACCTATCAGTGAGCTTGGAAAAGAATATGTACAACAGCGGTAATTTATTGTACTATCGTCCTGAACATAAAGCTGAAATTAAATTTGGTTTTACAACTGAAGATCAAAAACTAAATTTCTCTATTCAGAATACACTAAGTGATAGACAATTTATTGGCTTGGATTCTGATAAGGAATCTATTACATCTGACTTTAGGTATGATGTGGGTATGAATATATCATATAGACCACTTGAGATGTTATCAATAGAATTGACTGCTAATAATCTCTTGAATAATGAGTTTGAAGCACTTAGAGGGTATACTGTATTTGGTCGTAATCTTTCGGCATCAGCGCTACTTAAATTTTAGAAACCTATAGTTTCCTTTTCATAAGTGTATTGGGAGCCTCCCTGAGCGAGAGATTGTTCCACATCTATGGCTTTTATGAGCCTGTTGTAATTCTGATTTCGGAGATCATGTTCTTTAGAGATTCTCAAATTCTGAACGGAGACTATTTCTTCTATTATTGATCTAATCCATCTGGCATTTCCAAAATCTTTGGCTTTTTTCTGACGTGATTTATGGATGTGATTGATCAGGATTTCCTGCCCCCCTTGGGATAGCCGATAGTTGTTATTGCGAACAAAAGACACTCCAATATCTAAGAGTTGAGTTTCAGTAAAATCTTCAAAATGTAGGAATAAATCGAATCTTGATTTTAATCCTGGGTTAACAGATAGGAACTGATCCATGAGTTGTGGATATCCAGCGGCGAACAGATAGAATTTACCTCTATCATCTTCCATCCTCTTTAATAAAGTTTGGATAGATTCATCTCCAAAATCATTATGACTTCTTACTTTAGTTAATGAGTATGCCTCATCTATAAACAAGATTCCACCCATGGCACGATCAATGATTGATTTAGTCTTTATGGCCGTTTGTCCGACATAGCCTGCCACTAATCCTTGACGATCTGTCTCAATCAAATGTCCTCTTTCAAGTAATCCTAATGAATTGAATATTCTTGAACATATCCGGGTAACAGTAGTCTTTCCTGTTCCAGGATTTCCAGTGAGAATAGTGTGATAATTAATTTCATTGGTTACTCTAATTCCTGATCTGACTTTATGTTTAATAACCTCTACTAAGTCATAAATCCGTGATTTGATATTATCTAAACCAATCAAATCATTTAATTCTGACAACGCATCGTGAAGCTCATGTTCGTCGATTCCTAAGGTTTTATTAGAAACTGATCGTCTCTCTTTATCCTTTCTTAAGTTAAGGACATCTTCTAATCTAATAATGGAGAGTTCTTCATCTTTGATTAGTTGATCTTTCTTTGACACCACTCTAATCCCCAAATTGACTTTCGCCTCTTCTATAAGCTTATCCACATAGCGCGCATTACCAAAATTATTAGTCTTATTCCTGTAAGCACTTAGGATTATCTTTTGGATCGACTCCATAGCCATTGGGGTAAAACGAACCTCTTTATCAGTACAGAAATATTCTAATATCTCTATTAACTCTGGATAAGAATAATCACTGAACTCGTAGCTATATTTAAATCGAGAAAGCAAACCTGGATTAGAGCATGAAAGTGTTTTCATTTCGTCTGGATATCCCGCCGCTATTACCATAAAATCACAATTGGGGTGTGTCATTTCCTTTATCAGTAGTTCTATTACTTCTTTACCGAAATCTTTGGAGTCTTCATTGCTTCGAGCTAAAGAGTATGCTTCATCTATGAAGAGAACACCTCCTCGGGCCTTATCAATTGCCGTCATTACCTTTGGAGCTGTTTGCCCTATATACTCTCCTACCAAATCTACTCTACTCACCTCATGAACATGTCCAGATTTGAGTAATCCGAGTTGATAGTAAATGGCACCAAGTTTCCTAGCAACTGTAGTTTTACCTGTTCCAGGATTGCCAAAAAATATACTGTGGAGGTTTACTCGATTCGTTTCATTGAACCCTCGCTCTTTTCGTAACTCCAAAAATTGGATGTACTTCGTGTGATTTTGGATTTGTCTCTTAATATCATTCAATCCTATGAGGGCATACAAATCCTTCATGGCAGAAGAATCTTCATCTTCTTTTTGATTCAAGTCCTTCTCTAACTCCATTATTCTTGAGGGAAATACAATAGGATTACTACCTTCAATGACTTGATAAGCTATATTGAAATAGCTGGTTGCTATTAATTCGTTCTGAAAGATAACTTCAATATCATACCTTCCAGGTCTCCATGATCCCTTGACGTTAGAACCCCAGCCGGCATTTATGTTGATCAGTTCCTCTCCTTTCTTTATTTTTTCTAATCTGATAACCTCACCTTTTAAATCACGACTAGCATTATAGAATCGAATGAATATCTCTCCATACCAATTTTGATCCACCAATCTATTTTCTAGCGATAATTCTACGAATATATATCGAGTAGTTTTAACATCAAATTGCTTGGTAAAGACCTTGGCTTTATTTTGATCTACCTGGTCATAACTACCCTCGTAGTAATACAGCTCGTCAACTTTTAATGCGAGCTCAGGATGCGAGAGTTTAGGATGGTCGGCTATAGATTCTATGTAGAAGTATTTTGTGCTGACCTTCTCTCCCTTGATATATACTTCCCAACTGTACTTTCCTTTTTTCCAAAAAGTACCTGGTTTCCTATGTCCCCAACCTTCTCTAATATGAAACTCATGATCTTGTTTGCTTACTTGTTTTTTAACATTTAGCGAGGTGATTTCCTTTTTTCCCTGGCTTAATAAGAAGCATTTGATCTCTAATTCAATCTCCCAAGACTCTCGATCAAACAGCTTATTAATCAATATCAAATCCACATAAATATATCTGACTTGAGATTCTTCAAATACTTGTCGGTACTTCTTCTTATTATCAGCGAGCCATTCGGTAGATGAATAGATGCTGAGATCTTTAAAGCCGTAGGCTTTAAACTCGTTCTGGGAACTTACTTGTTGCATTTGTTATTTAAAACCGCGAGATGTGACATAAACGACATAATTTATTAATAATTGATTGCATATAAAACTTTTAAAGTATAAAGCTCTTTTAATGATGTCTTTATAGTTTTGCACGAATTAGAGTAAAAAAGACTGAATGGCTAAGGTTACGTTCTTGTTTGAAGAAGATGAACAAAAGAAAATAGTGGTTGACGCAGAGGTCGGATACTCTATATTAGAAGTTACTGAGGATCATGATATCCATCTTAACCATAATTGTGGAGGAGTTTGCGCATGTAGTACATGCCATATTTACGTTGAGTATGGAGAAGAGTTCTTGGAAGAAATTTCTGATAAAGAAGAAGACTTTATTGATAGAGCAATAGATCCTCGATTAGAGTCACGATTAGGATGTCAATGTGTAATATTAGATGAGTCAGCAGAGATAGAAGTTATTATACCTGATCAGTCTGGAATTATAGGGCACGAACATTAATGCACTTAATAGTTAGTATTATTTTAAATGGGATTTGAAGAGTTAGACGATTTACCGATAGATTGGGCTGATCATGAAGATGTTGCCATGGGTTTGTATGATAAGTTTGGAGATGATTTCACCGAGAGCAAGATATACAGGATTAGATTTACTGAACTTTTAGAGTGGGTGTTAGAACTACCGCACTTTATAGGAAAACGAGAAGACTGTAGTGAAGGGCACTTAGAGCAAATTCAGGCTAAGTGGGTCTATGAGTGGCGAGACAATCAATAATTTCTCAAAGCGGATTATTTTCTATCCGCTCCTTTTACTACGCATTCCTAATATCATTATTGTGGCCATCACCATGTGGATCTTTGCGACTTCAGTGGTCTACTCACGATTTTTATCTATGGATATCCTTCCAGTATTGTCTATGAAGGATTTGTATTTATTGGTCTTTATTGTTGGTTGTATTGCAGCAGGAGGATATTTGTTAAATGATATTGTAGATCTGCGTACAGATCAAGTTAATCATAAGAGAGCTTATATAAATACAGGGATAGAGAGAACAATCGCATCCATCATATATGCTGTCATAACCATATCGCCCATTCCATTTGCCTACTCCTTGGCCAGTGAAATTGATCGTGTTGAGTATATGCCCTTATATTTTATGGCCGTCATATTATTAGCAGCATACAATATCTATTTCAAGAAAATGCCAATGATCGGCAATGTGCTTGTTGCACTGTTATGTATAGGTGTGGTATGGACATTTTTGTTGGCAGAAGAACCTTCACTTCATAATTTGAGGCAAAGTGATGAAGCCAGTTACAACTTTATACGGAGTATCAGCATGTTTTATTATGTTTTCTCATTCTGTGCCAACTTATGCAGAGAGATCATAAAGGATGTTGAGGATATGCCTGGAGATTTGTCAGTAGGTGCCTATACCCTCCCAATTTGTATAGGAATTAGACGAAGTATGTTTGTTGTCGGAACGATCCTGCTGGGTCTCGGTGGTTTCTTAATTTGGTGGGTCTTGTCAATGACTTATTCATTAGCGCTTGTTATTTCAATTGCGAGTTTGATAGGAGCTCCTTTGATCTTATTGTTTTATTATTCCATGAAAGAAGAAGTGGCAGAGTATGTCCCTCAGCTTAGTATAGCATTTAAGCTATGGATGTTATTAGGTTTAATTTTCATTTATATAACCGCTATCTAATGATCGATTTATCAAGTTTAAATATTGTATTAGGTTCAGGAAGCCCAAGGCGGAAAGAATTGATAGAACACCTTAAAATTCCTTACACGGTTAGAGTGTCAGATGTGGATGAGATCATACCTGGTGGGATATCTCCGGATCACGTACCTGTATACTTATCGGAGTTAAAATCCAATCATCTCCATAAATCTATAGATGAGCATGAAATTATCATTACAGCGGATACCATTGTCATAGTAGATGATGAAATATTAGGCAAGCCAATTGATCGAAATGATGCCATTCGTATGATCAGTATGATGAGTGGTCGAACGCATAAGGTAATTACAGGAGTTACGGTTAGAACGAAGGATCAATTGATATCTGAGTCCGATAGGTCGGATGTTACCTTTTTAGATATTTCACGAGGAGAAATTGATTGGTACTTGGATAATTTCGATCCTATGGATAAAGCGGGAGCTTATGGCATACAGGACTGGATAGGATCATGCAAGATTAGTAATATATCAGGATCGTATTACAACATAATGGGCTTACCAATGCATGTATTGTATAAGCTCCTAAATCAGATAGCTTCTTAATTAGCTTTTCGAAAGTATTATGGTACACCACTCCCCTTTTTGGTTCACCTGGTCAACCCTAAACCTCGAACTTACATATCTCTCTTTTACCAAGTACAAGTCTTCTTTTAGCACACCTGATAAAAGTAGAACACCTTTGTTATTTAGATGTGTTAATAGTTTGTCAGCGGACTCTAAAAGAACGGTCCTGTTAATATTAGCAAGAATTATATCATAGGAGTCTGTGATGAACTCAAGTGTCCCTGCCTTCAAAGAAATTTTTGAGCAAGAATTAAGTGCTAAACAATCATGGGCACACTTTATAGCTTGCTCCTCTATGTCTATAGCATCAATATTTCGTGCGCCTAATTGCTCGGCTAATATGGAAAGAATCGCTGTGCCACAACCATAGTCAAATACCAACTTTTCTTGGAAGTCAAAATACTGCATTTGCTCTATCATGAGATAAGTAGTCTCGTGATGACCCGTGCCAAATGCTAATTCAGGATTGATTATGATTTCATGAGCGACGTCCTCTAATTTCTCATGGAAGCTCGCTCTTACGCCGCAAAAGTCATTAATCCTAATAGGTTGAAAAGAGGATTCCCAAGATTTATTCCAGTTCTCATTTGGGATGTTTGTTAATAGAATGCGCTCCTCTGTTAGGAATGGTAGAGCTACAATAGTCTCGATATATTGATAGATCGCAACCCCATTATCTGAATGAATAATTAGTCCTGCTTCAGTTTGCTCTATGCCGTCTAATCCGATTTGATCCGCAAATGCAATCAATATCTCTTGATGATTCAAATCTTGAATCAGGAGCTCAAGCTTATTGATAGTCTGCATGTTAGTTCAGTGAATTGTAACGAATAGTTGAGGCGGCAACACCTAAATTTTGATTGATCTCCAAACCTTGACAATGTTGATTCATTCCTATTTTAACTATTGCTAAGTGATGAACAGCATGATCATATACATACATGATTTCTCGACCTATAGATGTTTTTACCTCTGGTCTGATTCCCTCTGCAACTTCAAAATCTGCTTTAACTGTGATTATTTGATTCTCTTCAAGACTTGATAAATCTCTTCGTAATTGCTGAAATGCCACAATACAAGAATCTTTTAGTTCTTCAACTGAGGTGTCTCTACATCTATTGCAATAATCCACTTTATGATTGTCGCATTGATGAGTTAAACAATGAAAAAAATCATGAATGTGCCGAAAGTGCTTACCAAGGGTGGAGCCATTAAATACGTCTAACGGCTTCTTATATAATTCAGCATCAATTAGTGAGATCGTGTCTATGATAGAATCTATTAATGATATCGCACCCTGTTTACAGTTCATAGATTGAAGGTAGTATTATTTATATATCTCTTTTCGTGCTGACTTTAGAGTGTTCATGATGAGCGACGTAACGGTCATCGGACCGACACCGCCGGGTACTGGTGTTATGAATGAAGCCTTCTGACTGACATTAGCATAATCCACATCACCGACTAATCGATATCCTCTTTTTCTTGTAGGATCTTCTAATCTATTGACACCTACGTCTATTACTACGGCACCAGGTTTTATCATGTCTTCAGTGATATAGTTCGCACGACCTATAGCGGCAACCACGATATCTGCCTCTTTGATCTCTTGTTCCACGTCCTTAGTTCGACTATGCACTATGGTTACGGTGCAGTTCCCTACGTCTCTTTTTTGGCTTAACAATATAGACATCGGCATACCTACTATATTACTTCGTCCTATAACAACACACTTCTTTCCGCTTGTTTCGATATTATAACGCTCTAACATGACTAATATCCCTTGAGGGGTTGCTGGGAGATATGCAGGCAATCCTAAGGCCATACGGCCAAAATTCATAGGATTAAAACCATCAACATCTTTCTTTGGGTCAATCGCTAAATTAACTACTTCTTGATCGATATGTCTAGGTAATGGTAGTTGTACGATATAACCATCTACCGTTTCATCTTTGTTGAGGTCTGTAACGAGCTCAATAAGCTCTTGCTGAGTTATAGATTCGTCTTTTTTAATGAGTGTAGATTCGAATCCTACATCATCACAATATTTGACTTTACTCTTAACATAGGATTGACTGGCAGGATTATCACCAACTAGAACGGCCGCCAAGTGTGGCACCTTGCCACCTAACTCTTTTATTTTTTCTACTTCGTGAGTGATTTCTTCTCTAATGGTGGCGGCAAGAGCCTTTCCGTCAATAACTGCCATGTTAGCCTGTACTAATTATTAAAATATAAATATGACAAATATTACATATTAGTAATTGATTAATATCTTCATTTGTACAAACAGATTTACAAAAAACACCTCCTTATGAGTTCATTATTCTTAATTGGTTGTATATCAACTCAGGTGATCGTGCCTACTGATGATGAGTTTGTCATGGCTTTTGGTTCATGTAATCATCAGTGGGATCCTCAAACGATCTGGGATAAGATTATATCTAATTATCCAGATTTGTGGGTTTGGACTGGAGATTTGGTATACGCTGATACTCAGGATATGGCTAAGCTCAACAATGATTGCCACATACTTAAGAGTAACGAGCACTATCAAGATTTATTAGTGCAATGCCCAGTTGTAGGTATTTTGGATGATCATGACTATGGGTCCAACAATGGTGGTAAGGACTATGAGATGAAAAACGAGAGTAAAGAGGCGTTATTTAAATTTTTAGATTTTGCAAAGGAGAATCCTGCTAATGAGAGACCAGGAGCTTATCAGTCCTATGATTATATGCACCAGGGATTACATATGCGACTAATCCTCTTAGAAGTCCGACATTTTAGGGATACCATTGGTATCCCTTCGGGCACCATATTAGGAGAAGATTAGTGAGGATGGTTTGAGAGTCAACTTGATAATGAGGCAGACATCAATCTTATAGCTGGAGGAATTCAGTTTTTGCATACTCAACATAAATATGAGAAGTGGAGTAATTTTCACTCAGAGTATAATCGTTTGCTTCAGGTTTTATCTGATTCTAATGTTAAGAACCCAATACTAATAAGTGGTGATCGCCATAAAGGTAAAATTGCCTCACTTACATTATCTAATGGTTTTGAGGTCTATGATATTAATTCAAGTGGATTGACTCATTCATATGAAACTTCTAACGAGTCGAACTCTCTACGTATTGAGCCATGAATTAGGTCTCGCAATTTTTGAGTTCTAAGGATATCAAAACAATCCATTGGGTTAGATTGCATAATGCAATGAATCAGATTGTATCTTATTATGTAATATAGTTGGATTAGTATAGTATATTCACAATCACACGATAACACTATAAGATATGAATAAAGGAAGACGAGGTTTCATAAAGCAAACAGCTTTAGCAGGAGCTGCGGTAACTGTTGGCAATAATATGTTTGGTGCAGAAATGGTTTCTGAGAGACCGTTGCAATCTCATTACATGGGAGATTATAGTGCTCCCAAGATAGATCATATTCGGGCTGCCTTTATAGGAGTGGGTGCACGAGGTGGTTATCACATGAGTTTCTTTGCACAGCTTGATAATACAGAGGTGGTTGCAATAAGTGATTTACATGAAGACAACGTTCAGAAATGGAAAAATAAAGCTGAAGAAATAGGGAAAAGCGATCGTCATACTAATGTTAAGGGGTACCATGGAGATGAGAATCTTTGGAAAACGATGCTAAGAGAAGTTAAACCAGATGTAGTATTTATCTCTACTAATTGGCATAACCATGCCCCTATGGCGATCGAAAGTATGAATCAAGGTGCACATGCATTTGTTGAGGTGCCAATCGCAGTCACTATTCAAGAAATGTGGGATATCGTTGATACCTCAGAACGAACTCAAAAACACTGTATGATGATGGAAAACGTCAACTATAGTCGTGTTGAGTTGATGTATCTGAATATGTGTAGAAAAGGAGTGATAGGGGAACTGTTACATGGAGAAGCTGCATACATCCATGAGCTTCGTTGGCAAATGGAAGAACAAGAAAGAGGGACTGGGTCATGGAGAACACATCATTATGCAAAACGTAATGGGAATCTCTACCCTACACATGGATTAGGGCCAGTGGCTCAATATATGAATCTCGGTAGAGGTGACGATACATTTCAGGCAATTACCTCTTTTTCTACTCCAGCATTAGGTAGAGCAGATTATGCCTCAAAGAATTATGGAGATAGTCATAAGTGGAATCAATTGAACTATAAGGGAGGAGATCTCAATACAAGCATTATCAAAAGTCATCTGGGTCGAACGATTATGATTCAATGGGACGAAACCAGCCCAAGACCTTATAGTCGCCATAATCTTATCCAGGGCACAAAAGGGACCTTGGCCGGATTTCCAACCAGAGTTGCGATCGAGGGCGGCGTGCCGGGTGTGACAGACAGCCACCATCAATGGGCGCAAGGAGAAGATTTAGAGGCCATATATGATAAATATGATCACCCTCTATATAAGAGGCTAAATGAGTCCACGAAGGAAAGTGGTCATGGAGGAATGGATGGAATGATGATGTATCGCATTGTCGAATGCTTACATCAAGGAACGCCTTTAGATCAAAATGTATATGAAGGATGTCTTTGGAGTTCTATTGCTCCGCTAAGTGAGTGCTCAGTTGCGAGTGGCGGTAGCCCACAACAGTTTCCTGACTTTACTCGTGGAAACTGGGTTGATACTCAGCCCTTGGACATAGTATCGTAGTCTGCTGTTCTACTTATAATAGAGATTAGTCCTCGCTTTTTCTAAACGTTGTTGCTTTAGTTTAACACTTAATTTAAGGACCTTCTTATTATTTGTCCAATCCTCATGAAAGGGTTTAGGAGAATGAATTTGAATATTTGACTCTATTGTTGATAGTAATTCTGTGAATCGTTTTTCTTATGCGGCCATCAACAAAATTGTCTCAGCATCATCAGGTGCAAGTCTGTCTAAGGATCTCAAAGTTGTGACATGATGACTTAACTGTTCTCTGAGATCTTTATCCCAGCTATAGTCAATAGCTTGTCTTAGGAGCATAGCATGATAAGCGGCACTGACGTATATATCCTCTACAGAACGAAATTGGTCTGGTGTATTCACTGAATCCGTCTCCCTCTAATATTTGATCTGACCGCACCTCTACATTCTGAAGCCTTACTTTTCCATATTTAATCTCTTTTAAAAATGGAATGTCAAAGCTTTCTATAATCAGACATTGCTTATCGTTAACTATATGGACAATTTTTACACGGGTCTACTTTCTAGAGTTTCTGATGTTTTACAGAGTACTAATAATTCTTGAGTATCAGATCCTGCTGTTAT
>CACLQQ010000060.1 GCA_902609095.1 uncultured Bacteroidota bacterium
ATATTACCTATACCTTCTCTTAGCCCACGATATGCCCAATCGGATTTGATGATAGGGATACTTACCATTGAGCGCTTCGTGGACCGGTTTCAAATCTCTCGGTTTGTTCAATTCTTCCCATTTCTGACTGATAGTTTCACAGATATCAGGAGCTACATATTGATGCAGATCTATAGATTCTCCTTTTTCATACAGTGAGCCAATATGGTTATAAACAGTAAGTAGCTGTATGTTTCTTTCATTAGCAATCTGATTCGGATTCTTACCTTGGTTTACGAGCTTGAGCGTTTCAAGATAGGTCTTCCCTTTGATGGACTTCTTATGATTCTGATTGAGGAGATAATCTCTGATTACCTCAAGAACTTTGTCCCCGTAATCCCCTTTCTTTTTGACTCCAATTCCGTCGATCATCAATAAGTCGTCAACTACTATTGGTTTGGCTTGGACTATCTCTTGCAATGTAGCATCATTGAATACGGCATAAGCGGGTATACCTCGAGCCTTCGCAGTAGTAAGTCTCCATTGTCTGAGTTTTTCGAACAGCTCATCCCTGACCAACTGACCCTTATTAATCTTCTTATCAGTTGCTTTGGACTTTTCGAATTTGACAAGATCCACTTTCTGGTTACCTGTCAATACACCCATCGAAAGTGGAGTAGTTTTTAGCGCTGAACCTTGAGTATATTCTATCGCTAACAATCCTTGATTTAGCAACTGGGTAATGTAATCTTTCCAATCGAGGAATGGTAGATTTCGACCTGCACCGTAAGTCTTAATCTCATGATAGTTTTGAGCGATAACTTCCTGCCTGCTAGAACCTCTCAAGACATCTATCAGGATATCCATTTTTACCTTTTGACCAGTACGGTAAACCGCCGACAAGGCCTTTTGGGCGATAATAGTACCATCGAATACCTTTGGAGGATTCAAACAATTGTCACAATGCCCACATCCAGCTGCCCTAAATTCACCAAAATAGTTGAGGATCAGATTAGTCCTACAGCTGGCGGCTGTAGCACATTCCCACATACGATCTAACTTCTCGGTTTGTACTCGCTTGAATGTTGGATTGCCCTCTCCATCATCCATGAACTGTTGCAGTCTCATCTTATCTGCCCAACTATAGAAAAGCAAACATTCAGAGTCCAATCCATCTCGACCCGCTCTACCGATCTCTTGATAATAGCCTTCTATATTTTTAGGAAGATTGTAATGTATAACAAAGCGTACATTGGACTTGTCGATACCCATTCCAAAAGCTATAGTCGCACAGACAATTTTTATTTCATCATTCTGAAATCGCTGTTGCACTCGATTACGACTTATGCTATTCATCCCAGCATGGTAATAAGCACTTTGATAGCCAGCTTCTTTGAGTTTGTTGGACAGGCTCTCTACACCCTTACGGCTGAGGCAATAGATGATGCCCACCTCATTTTTGAAGCGACACAAAAATCTGAGAATCTTGCTAAATCGATCCTGTCCAGCTGATGCCCTTATGGTTAGATTCCTTCTTTCAAAACTTCCTAAAAACATCTTGGTATCCGGCATACCCAGTTGATGCAATATATCTTGCTGAGTAGCTGAATCTGCTGTAGCCGTTAGAGCAATCATCGGAACATTGGGGATCTGTTGTCGCAGCATTCCCAATTTAGTATACTCTGGGCGAAAGTCATTACCCCAAACTGAGATACAATGAGCCTCATCAATTGCCAGCAAACTGACTTTAACAGATCTGAGAAAACTCAGAAAACGTCCCTGGAGCAAGCTCTCAGGTGCCATATAAAGCATCTTGAGTTTGCCATCTTGGATCATGTCATTTATTCTACGCTTCTCCTCGATTGACAAGCCAGAATGAATACACTCGGCTGCCACTCCGAGCTCTTTAAGCGCTGTAACCTGATCTGTCATCAATGCGATCAGTGGAGATACCACAATAGTCAGTCCCTCAAGGCAAAGTGCTGGTATCTGAAAACATATTGATTTTCCTCTACCAGTAGGTAAGATCACTAATGCACTGTCACCAGCTATAATATGATCCACGATCTCTCCCTGCATAGGTCTGAAGGACTTATATCCAAAGGTGGACTGAAGAATTTCTACTGGAGATGAACTCAACTACTACTCTTTACAATTTGAAAGAAACACAAATGTTATGAAACTTTATGATTTACTCTTGACTTCAGAAAGTCTCAATACTACCAAAAATTTGAAAGTGTGCACCAGATTTCTAACAAGCCCAACCGAACATAAGATAATCTGGTCCAATTGACTCCTTAAACTTAATTCGATAAAAACGGCATTATAGAATCATTATCATTTCTGACAGTAACCCTAAAACCTGTTACTAATTAGTTTTCAATATAATCTATACATCAGCTGTAGTTAGCGTATTTCTGCTATTCGTGAGGTATGCTAATTGCTTCAGTGCTTGAACTTAAATAATATCATTAAGAATGGTGCCTAAAATACCTCCAAGCTTATAGTTGTCATAACCTAAGAAATAAGATACTTTTAAGGCACCAGTCCCCACAGGCTCTTAGGGTAGATCATTTTCATCCAAAAAGTTGACTATATCAGGGAAAAACTCCTTAATTTTCGCTCGATATCTTGTAGCTAGAAGAATAACATCAATTGACGATGTGGACCCATCCTCAAATTTAACTTGATCTCCCTTTATCTCCTTTATATTTGGTTTAACCTCAATTAATCCCTCTTTTATAGCATCGATAGTTCCAATGTCAACGATTGGCGTTTTCCCAGTTTCTCTCAACTGCTGAGCAGGGTGCAGCGGACTCACTCGTAAACCATATTGTTTTAGATTGCCGAAATACACCTTCCTAATCTGGCTCCCCAGCCAGTCCCCAATTCCAAAAGGAATCTTTGCCAATCGCTTAGAGGTTACCTGAACAGGTTGACCATTAAGATCACGAGGAACGAAACTGATTGGACTTCTAACGGCTATGGTCGTGTCAACCTCATGCTCGGATAAATCGAGAGCTACTTCAGCACCTGTATTCCCAATACCCACCACAAGTACTTTTTTACCGCTATGAGGTTTAGGATTTTTATAATATCGACTGTGCACTACCTCTCCAGTGAATGAATCTTGTCCTTTCCAATCTGGAATATTAGGAATCCTATTCACTCCTGTTGCGATAATCACTTGTTGCGCTTCATAACTTTGATCAACAGTAGACACATGATATAAATCTTCAACCTTCTTAATTTCTCGTACCTCCTGATTAAATATTGGATTGATATTAAAATGCTTGGCGTAACTATCAAAATACTCCATCAATTGATGTCGACTTACATAAAGTGGGTAATAATGAGGAAATGCCATATGAGAAGGATGAGACCATTGCTTGACAGTATGAAGATGCAATCGATCATAGTGATTATGCCAAGCTATTCCAATTCTATCTGAAGCCTCGATAATTGTATATTCTTTGCCGGCGTGAGATTAACGACCAGCCATACCCAGTCCTGCAGGACCAGCTCCAATAATCAGGATATTTGTAGTGTGCATTGAATTCTTGTAATGTCAGCTAGCAAATTAAGAACATTCCTACTAAGAAAAGATAGGTCTGCAAAATGGTTTATAAATTTGGTGCTTCACTTCAATCCTCAATTGCCATCAATACAATCTCCAATCTCCGCCTCAAATTCTACCCCAATATTTACTTGAAAAGATTGATTTAAGGAGATCTCCTGATCACTTCTAAATTTATTTACCCCACCGCTTACAATGGCATTTGAGACTATTGCTTGTTTTGTGATAAAAGATTGATCAGAAATATTTCCACCTATATCACCCAAAGAATAATTACAGTCAATTATCTCAATTACCCCACAGACTTTTAATCCCCATCCATTCAATGTTCCATTATCTTGGGGTACAGCATCATTAATGGCGAGCTCCCAATCTCCAATTGGATTTTCTCCATCGAATGCGCTTAAACTATTGTCAGGCTGGTACTCCCCTCCATCATTTGGGGGACATGGGATTTGAGCATTCTGAGATTCATCATCTAATGATAAATTAAAATCATCCTGACCGTTACACCTCCTCTCCAAAATAGAAACAGTGCTTCCTTCTGGGCTAGTCAAGTCGAAAGAAAGATCATTTATCCATGTATGGGTACCATTGAGGTTCACCACATCAACATCTGTAATCGTCCCTTGGTCAGGTAAGTTTAAAAAACTGGTGGTTGTGTTGTTATCTGTTATCTGAATACTTTGCTGAAGAGTATATGTCTTACACATCACACAAGATGATGGAGCTGTGAAAAGTCCACTTATTGAAGTATTACATCCTGGATCATTCGTAAATGACACGGAAACACCCACACTCGTACCATTAGCCATAAGGTTAGTTAAGGTCAATGTCTGTGGGCTGGAGGTGATGGCAAATTCTTGATTATTAACGGACAGGCCCCCGGAGGCCGGAGCATCAGTATAACTGATTTCTATATCTTGAGTATAGGTGCCTGAACTAGTAGCACATGCGCTCTGACTGAGAGCAACAACACTTGAAATGGCACAGCTTGTTTCATTAGGATCGTAGCCTTCCAATGTCATCACACCAGAGTTAGCTGGATCAAGCCAGTCTGACAACCTTGTGGCATCTGTATTCCCATTTGATTGCCAACTATATGAGAACTTACCATATAAATCGGGATCATTAGTCCTATTACAAAATGAAGCGCCACCAGTAAGGTCACCCACTATCAGTCCAGCACTATTGAAAATGGGGGAGCCTGAAGAGCCCCCCTCGGTTACGCCATGACCATTGGTGGTTGATTGCCATACGACTCTCCAATGTGAATTAGGTTCATTACCTCCCCATGTATCTGAATTTAACGAGGTGCTATAGGTGGATATCTTCTTAATATCTCCACTGGGATGATGAATACTCACGCCGGAGAGGCTTGCTACATCTCTTCTATCCCATCCATTATAATATGGATTATAACTTAAGGGTATCGGACTATTAAATTCTAATAGCAAGAAATCGCTTCCATTATCACCTCCATTGTCATCACTATTCGCTCTCATTGTACAACCAACAATAGTGTTACTATTAGGCTCTGAACCTGGATTCGAACATCCATCAGATTCATAATTGAAATAAAATATCCATTGATTATAATCAGCAGCCGATGCGCCCTGACCACAGTGATAAGCAGATAAAAAGAATGCACGTTGATCTTGATTCACGTTATTAATCAAAGAGCCCGAACATAAATACCCCCCATTACCAATAAACAATATTATCCTTGCGACTCCTCTTTTCTGGCGATCCCAGTTAGTCCCTTCAGAACAGTTAGCATTAACTTGGCAGTTATCAGATGAACCAAAGTTTTTATTAAACTGTCTAATCTCTCGGGCATCTCTATAGTAATGAGTGATGCCAGATATCATAAATTCATCTGAAGACCTTGTCTTACTAAAAAACTCTATAATCACCTCGCTTCCGTCAATTTTTTCTGTGGCAAATTCCTGTCGTTTGGGGTTAGTCCTATAATCAAATGAGCCAATAATGTGATTTTTGTCGAAAGAGTATATATAAAGTGAAGAGCCTTTATTCAATGCAAACTTAGAATAGGCTAAGCCAATACTTTTAGCACCTTTGGAGCGAATCATAAGTCTCCATACATACCCACCATTAACTTCTTGCCATTCCCCGTGTGAACTTGTCGTGATACTCTTTGCTTTTCTAATTCCAATTCTAATTAATTGATCTTTATAACCTCTTTGTGCATCCTCTATTTGGAGGGCCTTCAAATCGATTATTTCCATCTCTAATTCCTGAGGCTCATTTAAATTCGATTTTGAAAAACTCAATGGAATTCCTCCATAACTGATTTGTGCTATTGAATGTGAAGGCAGATAGAGAATAGCAGTAAATAAGAAAAGGGAGAAGGTTTTCATAGAATTAGAACATTTTAAATAAAAAAAATAACAGCAGGGTGATGATATCAAAGATGTTGCTTAACTATGATTGGAACAATAGCGGAAATATAATAAAACCCCCATAATGTATAAAAAGACACCTATTGATCTCTTGATGATATGTCAATATAGTTTAAACTATTAGCTATAAAATAGGATACCAGATCCCTTGATCAGGAACCCTGTTAGCTCTTTAATTAATATAACTTCTACTCGCTCTGAGTCTAATTCTTTAGACTGAGGAGGGAGTCAATATAATAAGGAGGAATCTTAGTCAATTTACAAGTACATAAAGACACCTTACACTCTGACTTTACCTCAAACTTGAGTGGCTTTATCTTAGTACCGTTATGGAATCCATTACAGAATGGTTAATCCTTACTATAGCCACACTGACAGTTGAGATAAGTACCAGAATCAAGTACCTTCTGAAAAGGTTCAGTACCTAAATTCTTTTCTTGTTTGAAATCTTTATGGAGATCACTTTCCTTCTTGGAAGATTTCATGAATGGATATAACAAGCGAGATACCACGGATCTTATGGATCTTCTAATAGGCCAAACTTCTCAGGATGAGCGCTGGTAAACTTAGCCGTACCAAACATCTGATCCCATAAGGAAAATGTATTACTAAAATTCCCATTAGGAGCGCTGACATTATCAGCCATTGATACTCCATGATGAGAGTAATGGAACGCTGGTGTTATGAAAATTCTTTCGATAATCGTAGTCATTGGGATTAACCACTTATACTTACACAAAGAGGAAGTCCAAGTCCATGTACTATATGTACTGGTTACTACAATTTGCTTGAAAATCAGTCCGAATATTACTGCTGGGGCGAGACCTAAAAAAGTACAAATCGCTCCCTATCATAGATTAGGCATCAAAAAATATACCCATGAGTTCAGATAGCTAACTAAAATTCAAATATCCTGTGCTGCATGATGCACTCGATAATATTTCCATAGCCAGTCATATTCGTGAGCCGATCTATGATACCAATACTGAGGGATATCATCAATTAAAAGATAAAATGAAATTGCCACCCAAAGTGACCATCCTTGTAATGAACTAGAAAATTGTGGCAATAACGCAATACTAATCAATACAATCGTTAATACTTGAATTGTCTTGGTTCTAGCAACTACAAAAAACCCAATTAACTCTAATGTCCAATCAGTCTTATCTCGTTGGTCATTTGAATAATGCCCAAGAATAACTTCTCCTGCGGCAAAAAACAATAGTATCCCAATGACGGCGTAGACATTGATGTTAGGTATTTTTAACCACTCCATTAGATAGTATTTTTGACGATTGTTTTACATTTACTCTTGCCAAAATAGTACAATCATACTAATTTTACAAAATGAAGGTTAAAACAAAAACCCAAATTGTTCTTACAGCTATAGAACTCTTCAACCTTCATGGCTTCTCAAATGTGAGTCTGTTGAAAATCGCAAAGACGTTAAATCTGAGTCCGGGAAACTTGACTTATCACTATCAGAAAAAGGCAGACTTGATGGTAGCCGTATACTTACATTTTCAAGAAGAGCTGCTCAAAGTGCTACCAGATGAGGCGGATTACACATCGATCAAAGATCTTGACAAGCAGATCACCAGTTTCTACTCATTCCAAAAGCGATTTAAATTCTTTTATTTAGATCTCCTCGAGGTTAGTCGGGCTTTCCCAAGCATTGGGAACAAGCATGTAGAGCACATCGATGGTCAAATAGATAGGTTATATCGAATCCTGAGTAAAATAGCATCAGATACGCGATTGAAAAGCTATCAGTCTGAACAAACCTATAAACAGTTAGCTCATCAGATGTGGATGACTTCCGTATTCTGGATGTCTCAATCGATGGTTAGAAGTCAAGAGCACGAACTCAACGGTCTAAGAGATTCATTATGGTTCCAGATCTATCCACAGCTAACAGAATCAGGAAAAGAAGAACTGGCAAAATTTATAGATATCGAAAAATTTAAATAAACTCAATAAGACCAAACAGAAGATAATTTTGATAAATTGATAAATCTAATTTAACGTTGTATGTCTACCACAACTAAAACAAGTACAAATTCTGGTATCAAGCAGATTTTTGACCTACAGGTCAAGCATGCCAGATCTGTTGCAAGATCAACTGCTAATGAACGTATTCAAAAATTAAAGCGTCTTCATAAAGCAGTCCTCGCTAACAAAGAAAAAATACGTCAAGCACTATATAATGATTATCGAAAACATCCAAGTGAAGTAGATCTTACGGAGATTTATCCCGTAACTGGTGACATCAAACATACCATAAGCCAGTTAAGGAAATGGATGAGACCACAGGCTGTCAATACGCCACTCTCATTGATGGGGTCAAGTTCTTGGGTACATCATGAACCCAAAGGGGTATGCTTAATTATATCACCTTGGAATTTTCCTATTAATTTAACTTTTGGTCCGTTAATATCTGCTATTGCTGCTGGCAATTGTGTGATACTTAAGCCATCAGAACATACACCTCATGCTTCTCAAGTCATGGCTGATATCATTGCTGAATTATTCAATCCAGCAGAAATAACTGTAGTCCAAGGTGGGATAGAAGATTCTAAAGCACTTTTAGATTTGCCATTCAATCATATATTCTTTACTGGTGCACCATCTATTGGGAAAGTGGTTATGGCTGCTGCAGCTAAGAACTTAACCTCAGTTACCCTTGAGCTTGGAGGTAAATCACCTACAATAGTGGATGAGACTGCAGATATTAAGACTGCTGCGAAAAGAATAGCTTGGGCTAAATGTCTTAATAATGGCCAAATCTGCATTGCTCCTGATTATATATATGTTCACGATATTAAGAAAGATGAGTTAATTGACGCCATCAACTCGAACATCAAAAAGATGTACGGAGACTCTATAGGCCAATCGGAGTCCTATTGTCGAATCGTGAATAACAAGCACTTCAATAGAGTGAAGAGCTATATGGATGAGGCAATGAATCATGATATCAAAATAAAAGGAGGAGGAAATATGGATAGCTCACAAGATTTCATTGAGCCGACATTAGTAACTAATGTCAATGCGGAAATGGATCTTATGCTGCATGAGATATTTGGTCCATTATTACCTATTCTTACCTACACTGATATAGATGAAGTTTTAGATCAGATTAATGAGAAAGAAAAACCACTGGCACTATATATCTACAGTAAAAAGAAGAAAACCATCAATAAGATTATAAATGAAACTAGTGCTGGTGGCACATGTATCAACCATAGTGCGATACACTTTTTTAATAATAATCTTCCGTTCGGTGGTGTAAATAACAGTGGAATCGGTAAAGCTCACGGCAAATGGGGCTTTAAAGCATTTTCCAATGAAAGAGCAGTGCTTAAACAATGGAGTCCTGTAAGTGCCATAGAAACTATGATGCCCCCTTATAATGACCTAAAGCAAAAAATGATTGATCTGAGCATCAAATATTTCTAATGTCAAAATGGCTTAAGCGAACACTCATAGCACTCGTAATACTGTATGTGGCTGGATTCTTCTTTTCGAGATGGTTCAACCCACCAAGTCCTGTATCTGATGAGATGCCTAATAATGTTGGAGATCATGCATCAAAAGACTGGAATTCTTTAGAGTCAATAGTCGATAAAAAACCCTTTAAATAAGGTTTACTTCGGAGACATGCATGTACATACGGCATTTTCTTTTTATGCACACATCGGTGGAGCTATGGCACAACCTTCAGATGCCTATCGCTTTGCTCAGGGGGAAGCGATAAAGGTTCAAGCTCAGGATGTTAAGATTCAATGACCTTTGGACTTTGCCGCAGTAACGAATCACTCAGAGTACTTAGAAGAGTTTTATTCTGTGAATATAGCTGAGGCTACGGCTCACAATACCTTACAGCCCAGAGGTTTAAGAGCTATAGGCTCAGATACAGCCAAACAGGCCGCTTTCTTTTTGCGAATGCTTGAAAATACGGGCAACAGCACTAAGACGCACTTGAGGTTTTCCGTGGCTATCACACAACAATGGCTGCTTGGGATATAGCCTTAGAGGCAGCAGAGAAGCATTATAAACCTGGAGAATTTACCACATTTGTTGCCTATGAATGGACGCTTGGTGTTGGAAGAAAACATGGTCACAGAAATATGTTCTTTAAGGATAAGGTGGTACCTGATTATCCGATTAGTGCCATAGAAGCGACAGATGAAGAACAGCTATGGGCTTCTTTAGATGAATTTAGAGATGGAGGAGCCACTGTCATGGCAGTACCACATAATTCTAACCTCAGTGGCGGCGTAGCATTCCCTGAGCAGCGAGCGGATGGCTCTCCTATAGATGAGCAGTCCGTGAATTGGAGAAATAATAATGAACCTCTTGTGGAGATTCATCAGGCAAAAGAGAACTCAGAGGTATATGCTTCCTTCTGGGAAAATGATGAATTTGCTGACTTTGAAAATTATAACCAAGGTCCACCTATGATCAATAATTTCGTCAGGCATACACTCAAGAGAGGATTGAAGTATCAGGATGAATTTGGTACGAATCCTTACAAGTATGGCTTCATAGGAAGTAGGGACACACATAATGCAACACCGGGTAATACTGAGTAGGACGATACTTATATAGGTAATCATGCTCAGGTAGATTTGCGCCCTGAGACTCGAGTAGGTAGAGAATGGATCTTAGATCCTATAGTCAAAACACATATTGCAGTTAATCCAGGAGGTCTTATGACGGTATGATCCCAAGCCGACACTCGTGCCGATATCTATAATGCCATGGCTCGAAAGGAAACTTATGCCACGAGTGGAAATCGTATCAAAGTAAGATTCTTTGGAGGTTATGACTTTAAGTCTTCATACGATAATTAAGAAGAACTTATAGAAGATGGATATGATCGAGGTGTACCTATGGGCAGTGATTTGGACATAGATCACAGGTCCTCAAAACACAGTAGTAACTTCACTCCACAATTTATAGTATGGGCAAGTAAAGATCCTGTTCATACGAATCTGGATCGAATCCAAGTGATCAAAGGTTGGTATCAAGATGGAGAGATATATGAAAAATTCTGAAATATCGCTCTCTCTGTTGAGAGACTTATAAATATAGATCCGATTCCTGACATAGTTAATTATGAGACTGGTGAAATTGACGACTCATATGGAAATAGTGAATTGTTCTCAGTATGGCAAGATCCAGACTTTGATCCTTCAATAGATGCTCTTTTTATTATGCCAGAGAATTAGAAGTAAAGACGCCTCGATATAGTATCTATGGGATGAGATAAAGTATGGTGTTTCCTACCCAAATGATGTCCCCAAAACAATTCAAAAGAGAGCCTGGAGCTCTCCGATATGGTATGATCCTCAACGTTAAGATATGAACATCTCCAGAAATTATAATTTTCGTATTGTGCCAGATAGCAACATCCACAGTCAACCATAAGTGAGCGCAGAAGGAATAAAAGTCGAATTGTGGAGGGAACTCTCTGATCTAAAAGATCGAGTTAAACATAGAGATGGTGCAAAGCTCCTATCTCATATCGAAAATCCTACTGTAGAAGTGTTCATTCCAGAACATATAGACGGTAGTGCCCCAGCTGTAAACATATGTCATGGTGGTGGATATGGTTTCTTAGCTTATGACTGGGAAGGCACACAAATTGCTCAATGGCTTAATGAGCATGGGATTGTTGACATCGCATTGAAATATCGATTACCAAAACCAGAATCTGGAGCAGATATATCGGGTAGAACTCGTTCAATGAGTTACGTTAAGCAAGCTTTATACCTAGCTCATCATCGTGCAAAAGAATGGAAAATCGAACCGATTCAAATTGGTATTTTGGGCTTCTCGGCTGGAGGTCACCTCGCCGCCTATAGCTCTAAAAGCGGCCCTTGGGCAGCCTACCCTCCAGGTTCAAGTCAAGAAGAAATTCAGCAGTATATTGAAAGGTCCACGTTTGCCTTTTGTATACTGATCTATCCTGTAATCACAATGGCTGACGGTATAACTAACGATTGGACACGAAAAAACCTCTTTGGTAAAGTAGGAATAGAGTATCAGGAAGATGAGTTAGCTGAACTTACAGAGAGTCATTCCAATGAAAATAGAGTATCAGGTAGCACTCCCCCGACCTTTTTAGTCCATTCATCAGATGATGATGCTGTATCAGTTGAAAATAGTCTAAGATACTATAGTAAATTAAGAGAGCATCAGATTCCTCTTGAGATTCAACTATATCCCACAGGTGGCCATGGATACTCCTTATTTAAAGATGGAGGTAAAGAACTTGGGTGGGGAGATCTCTGTATCAAATGGATTAAGCTAATAACCAAACAATAGAATATGACTATAAAAAATACACCCTTAGAGGCATTCGATAACCTACCTGATTATCCTTTTGAGCCAAATCTCATGGATATCGGAGATGGGATAACTGTATATTATCTGGATGAAGGCCTTAAGGAAGGTCCTGTAGTATTATTAATGCACGGTGAGCCGAGCTGGTCATTCCTATATAGGTTTATGATTCCTGTATTTGTGGAGGCTGGTTATCGAACTATAGCTCCTGATCTAATTGGATTTGGTAAGTCGTCTAAGCCTATAGAGCAATCTGATTATACTTATGCCAGTCACCTCAGTTGGATGACAACTTGGTTAGACAAGTTGCAATTAACTGGCATCAATCTATTTTGCCAAGATTGGGTAGGGCTCATAGGACTCAGATTACTAACTGCACAACCTGATAAGTTTAGCAGATTAGTAGTAGGTAATACAGGTCTTCCAACTGGAGAACCGGGTTTCCCCGAAGCATTACTGCAATGGTAGAAGTTTAGCCAAACAGTTGACGTTCTACGAGTCGGAAAAATTCTGCAAAACAGTACGGTAAGAAAACTAACCGATGCAGAAGTTGCAGCCTATGACGCACCATATCCATACCCGTCCTACATGGCTGGAGAGAAACCTTTTTAAAAGTTTGTACCTACATCTGCTGATGATCCAGAAGCTGGACACAATAAAAAGGCCTCGGCCGTATTGATGAGTTGGAACAAACCAACGCTTACGCTGTTCGATGACAGTGATCGTATAACCAAGGGAGGAGAGAAACCTTTTCAAAAGTTTGTACCTAGAACAAAAAATCAAAATCATACTAAAATTACCGGTGCAGGACACTTCCTACGGGAAGATGAGGGTCCAGATATAGCTCAGTTAATGATAGATTTCATTCAAAATACTTAGATCCATGGAGCTCAATAATCAGATTCATCCGACTAAAGAATAATTCAGAAAATTGGTAGCTAACTATCCTGCAGATCAGCCAGTCATCATGATCAATATTCTGAAGTATCGTGAGATGGCGAGCAAAGGAAATGAATCAGGGATATCCACCTATGAACGTTATGGGCAAAATGTCATCCCATTTATGAAGAAGGTGGGTGCACAACTTTTATAGAGGGGTAAGGTCAACTCAATACTTATAGGTGATAGCAAGGAACAGCCAGATACTATCCTTTTAGTAAGGTATCCTACACTACAACATTTCATAGATATGACCTCTGTTCCTGAGTATGTTAAAGTATCAGAGGATCGCTCTGTAGCTTTGGAATATGGAGGACTTTGGGCTTGTGAAGAAGAATATAGCGCAATAGAATAGACTACTGTTTCTTCTAAGCATCAACAGGATACTCAGCGTTATATCAATATGAGACAATTATATTTGATTTGTTGTGTGGTGGCATGGTTATCATGTTCAGACTGAGATTCTTACTGTACTAAGGAAGAGTTCAACTAAATTGGTAGCTGGCAACTTATTGAATTTTGTTTCAGTCCAGGAAATACTTCATGCCCTGTAAGATATCCTGAAGAAAAAGAAATCATTTCATTCAGAAGTGATAGCACATACACATACAGCATTGGTGATCAAAGAACAACGGGCACATTTTCTGTAAGTTGTATCAGAGTTGACTTCAACAGTGAGACTGAGAACCCATCTCTCACCAGCCGAATCCTCAACCCAATAAGTGGTTGTAGATTGGAACTCAATCCTTAGTTTATTGAGGAATGTAGATCCCTATTAGAGAAAGTGGAATAATTACAAGCTTCATAAGATCTTGGTGAATCATTAATTATACTGGAGATTTAGCAACATCGAGTTCAGACCTTAATAAAATTCCGTAATATTCATAGAATTATAGGTAGATACTTAAAACATCACTATTGACATCTAAGTTTCGATAGATTATTTGAGTAAATTGTAATTAATATATTGATAAGTATGAAAAGTATGATACTAAAATACTATTCATCTTAATTGTCTTTTGCCTCACACGTAATTTTAGAGCCCAATTATTAGGTCATGCTGCTAATTACGAAATCATGTCATTGAGTAATCTGAGAATAACCTCAGATATCCATCTAAAATCTAAAAAGTTCTATAGCATCCAAAATCTTGTAAATCTATTATATAAGGGTTTATTAAAATCAAAGAAAAATCAGAACGATATTTTGACTTAACTTCTAATCAGTGGGTGACAATTATGTCCACTGATGGATTCTCTATTCATAAGGAAGCATTTTAATAAGGAAATTTAGAATCTTCTCCCCTAAAAAATGATGATTACAAATTAATTGATAAAAGGGAATATATATTCTGTAGGTATGCCGGCAAGTATTCTTGAAGAACTGTTTCCAAGAAGTTTTGAATCATCAGTTAATAATGCCGACTATTTCGGCAGACATTCAGTAGTTGTATTAGATGGCGCTATGCAGGATGATGAAATTGTTCCTTTTGATTCCTATTTACTTTTTGTCTATGATCTATATATACAAAACGTGATAGAGATTTTTTATCATCAATAGCTATGTTATTCGTAAAAGGTTTAATCAAAAGTATGTGATTAGTGTAGTCATCATGATTAGAGACCTCATTATTTTTTCTCCTAAAAAGATTAAGAGGTCAAACCTTAGCCTGACCTCCCTATCAAATCAATTATTATCAATACATCTTATATTAATTTCCCCTGCTAAGTCGGTTTTCTTCATCGGAGGTAGCTGTTCTTCTTTTACGAGCTTGTTGTACTTTTTGATTTCCAAAATTGTAAGAGAATGAGAGATTTACTCGTCGTGATTCTCATCTATTTCGAACGTCCAGATTTATATCATTCTGATTAACACTTACTTCATTATTATCTGTGTTAAACATGTCCTTAATGCTCAACTTTAAACTGCCTTGACCAATTAATACCCTTTTAGACAATCCTATATCTGTTCTGAAGCGTGAACTCACTTCAAACATGCCATAAACTAATGGAGATTGATAAAATGCCGAGAGCTCTGCAGTTAATCCTTTATTAATCGTGAGGTAATTGGACATATTAATCTGATAGGATAATTGATCAGTATTCAACGACCCTCTATCAAGCTGACTCTCAAAATCATTATAGAATCCCGTGAATGTGATTTGGTTTGTCCATGACTCACTAATTATTATCGGCTTGCTGACATTCAAACTGTAATCGTTAAAGTTGTCCAGATTGACTTCTGTCTGGAATGTCTGCTGAGTCTCATTATTCTGATCAATAATCTGTAGCATTGCATCCGTAGTTGGACTATAATTAACAGATACGAATAACTTGTTTCCGAAACTATAGTTAACACCATATGAATCCGAATACTGCGGATTCATGAATGGATTCCGTCGTTCAAAAGTGAACTGATCCAAGAAATAAAAGAATGGATTCAACTTACGATAAGATGGCCTATCATTCCGTCTTGAGTAAGAATAACTCAGACTACGTTTCTCTGCAATAGTATGAGATAAACTCAAAGATGGAAATACATTGACATATGATCTATCAAAAGTCTGATCTAATGTCCTACTAAATCCAGTTGACTCTGTACGCTCAATTCGTAAGCCTCCTGCAATTGTAAGCTCCCCCAACTATCGTGACGCATTGACGTACACAGCTAAGATTGATTCGTCATATTGGAATTCATTACTTAACGAATGGTCCATCTGCTAACCTTCATTCACTTGCTGCATGAACACTGTTCCATTCTCAGTAACTACATCACCGTACTTAACTCCAGTTTCTATCCTTACTTCATCTATAATAGTTTCATAGTCTGCCTTGATTACAGCAATATTTACCCGTACATCATTATCATTACTTAAAGCCAATGGAGCGATGGCAAAGGCACCATCATTATTAAAAAATCTATTATCATATCCAGCTAACGTAGGATTGCTAAAATCCGAATAGTCAACATCTATATTGATATTAGATGTCTCAGAGAACTGATGACTCAAGTTGGCATTAATGGCTATCTGATTTAACTGCTCATCAATGTCAGCAGTTGTCATTGCATTATCAAATCCTTGAATATTGACTCCAGTAAGAATGGTCTCACTAATGTTGTCTCCTCCAAACGTCCCAAAGCTTCCTCTTCCCAATATTCCGATTGTGGTTTT
>CACLQQ010000061.1 GCA_902609095.1 uncultured Bacteroidota bacterium
GAATAGATTTAGTCAAAAAAAGAACCTAAAACACCTAAGCCATTGACTACATTACTGCTCTAATCAAACGTAAGGACGGAAGAAATCTGAATTATTATTAATCAGCTGCTGGCTTAGACTCAAAATGATAATATTATAATTCCTCAGAAAAGGTGTGCACATCCAGATTTAACTCATTAATTAATTTATCTGACTTAATTAGTGGCTGTTCAGTTCTAACCTTTATTACTAACTCTTGGCCATTGAGACGAGCATAATGAATATAATTACCGGACTTGTGTGATAGTTCAGTTACTGCGTTTCCTCCAGATAATACAGATACTATATCCAGCCCTTCGCTTTTGGAAGTATCTGTAATCACTATCTGACCCGATTGATCAGTTCTGAATGTTTATAAGAATCTAAATGGATTCAATTGAAAGTAAGCTAGTTGTATAGAAGGTTGCTCAAACGAGATGGATAACACAGTCTCATAATGACTCAGCTCATCGTTTATCACAATTTCCTTAAGCTCTAATATCTCAGCATTATCCAGCCCAAGTGGTTCAAGTACAGTTGTCTCCGCTCTTATCGTATCTATACCAGATTCAGGCAACCAAGCCTTCACCAAATATTTTTCTCCAGGAGAAACTTTAAACTCATTGTTTCTCAGAATAAATCTGTCTCCTTGGGTGGTATATATAATCTTTGTAAAAAGAATGGGAAAATCAGATCCTACAAAATTTATCTCGGCTTGAGAAATATCAATATCTGAAACCTGCCCTATCAATGATATAGTTTTAGCCAATTACGCAACAACTGGTGAGCTAGTAGGATCAATCTCGCTAACCATACTTAACATATCTGACTCCTCAGAAGAAGATCCTATAACAAAATACTCTCGGCAGCCAGAAGCACAAACCACTAAGGTTTATATGTATAGGTGATTTTTCAAATTCAAGTAATGGTTATAAAAGCTACAATCTTATGACAAATAATTCATCTTAAGTTACATATTACTTTTGAATATATTTTAGAACATTCTCAATTATTACATTGTTAGATACGCACAAAGATAATATATTACATTTTTAAGTAATATAAATTAAAATCTAATTGACAGACTTACAAATGGAAATACAAGAACTATACTAATTGCCTGATAACTAAATGTATTAGTTTCGGAATCCCTAATCACATCAATATAGAATGGAAAGAAATTATTAGTTGTATTGTAGGCGCCTATACTGAGTGTTTGTCTGCCCCAGTCGTGCTCGGTATAAAGATTGACAGAGAAATCTAATCGATGAAAGTCTGGCAATTCTACATTATTAATTGTAGAAAAAATAGGAGCATAGAATACCTGGCCCTCGACTTCTACTTCTGTCTAGGCTACAGGGGCAGTATATGGAAGCCCTGAAGTATTTGCCACGAACTGGTTATCTCTAAGTTTTGATTCAGCTTATAGGCCAAGTTAGTTTTAATTGAATGACGTCTATCTAATCGTGCCGCAAATGGCTCTCCAGTATTAATATTCTGAAAAGTATTAGTCGACTTAGCTAATGTATAATTCACCATCCTCGCAACTTCCCAACCCTTTTATGAATCTCTAGTTCTTAACCATAGGCATCTTGAGTCCCTACAGGTAATTCCTCCTCCCAATTCACTGATAACCCTACAGATAAAAAATCTCCCTCACTGAGTGGCCGAATATTAGACATGTTTCTATCGTATAAAGCCAATGAAACCAAACCAAACGATGATATCTCTTTCGAAAAACTAACAGAAAATTCAGAAGAGTTCTGAGGTGCAATATTGTCTGTACTTGGTATCCATATGTCATTAGGAAGTCAAATTGTGAAGATGATATTAGATGGAGAAATTGATTCATTTGGCTATATGCTAGCTTAATCTGAGAGCTCTCTCCTATTAAAAACTTAGTTGCAATTCGAGGTTGAATATTGTCGCAACTGTTAATATCCGTGGATATATGGTTCCAATGTAATCCACCATTAACTATGATATTACTGAAGGTCCATTCATTTTCAATGTACACCCTACGTTCAACACCGTCTATATTATCTAAATCTAATAGATCACTATATCAATCAGGCGTGAGTCTATTGTCATAATTGAGAAGGCCATCCTGAATACTGCTAAACGATGAACCTGGACTAAGCCCATGATTGATATAGTTGAATCCGACTTTGAGTAAATAATTTGATGAGGCAAAATAATCAAAGTGCCCATTCAGAATATAATCACGGATATCAGATTTGTATAAAGTTGAGGTGTAGTCAACTCTCTCATCTGGTGAATTAGGCGCTACGATGGTTCTATCAAAGTTGAAACTCTCAAAGGAGTAGGTAGAATACCCAACATTCATATAGGAAACTAGCTTACAATTGAAATAATGGCTCCATCTCGTCGATAAGATATCGTTACCCCAATCACATCGAATATTATCAAGCTCAGAAGTGGTTGAACTTTGTAAATCATCGGTAATCGTACCTAATACATCGTTCTCAAATTGATCTTTACCAGTGTATGCAGTTACATAAATTTCATCCTTTTCGCCAAGAAAAAAATTTAGCTTAGCACTGAAGTCATGAAACTTGTAATCTATAAATCCTTCCTGATTATCTAATTCAAATGAGTATCTGGACAATGGCTTAAGCCATGGATGATCAACAATGGTTCTACGCCCTGATACAATAAAACTGCTCGCACCTTTTTTTATTGGCCCTTCTACAACAGCACGGACTAATAATGGATTAGCACCAATCTCTCCTTTAACTTCTTGTTTGCTTCCTTCCTTAAGTACTAGATCCATCACGTATGATAGTCGTCCTCCATACCTTACAGGAAACCCACTTTTAGTTACCTTGAAATCTTTGACAGCGCTATGATTAAATATTGAGAACAAGCCTAATGCACACCCCGTATTATAAACAAGCATTCCAGCCATCAATATTAAGTTCTGGTCTGTATTTCCACTTCTGATACTAATTCCTCCTAATTTGTCAGCAGCTGTATTTACTCCAGCTCTCATCTGCACCATGCACATGATATCAGGCTCTCCAGCTAAGCCACTCATACTATTAATCATCTCTAAAGGAACTTGGTCAAACTGTGCTACCTTATTTGACTAACCACGTAACTTATCCGGTATGAGTACTTCACTTAATTCAAGTGGTCTAAGCTCTATCGCATTAGTAGTATCATGTTGAACGTCGATGGTAATGTTTCTGTCCATGTAGCTAAAGCGGGTACTGACAACACATTGACCCCTTCCGGCAAACTCATGCTGAAATATCCAAATTCATTAGTCTGAGTAGAAAACTATTTATCATTAGTGAAAACGTTGGCAAAGGAAACACGTTCTTCAGTACCTTGCTCTAGAACCCATCCATTTAATGTGTAAATTGACTTAACAACAAATGCTGAATTCTTAATTATTAACAGTTGATTAGCAAAAATTTTATTGATAAGACCGGTATCAAAAAGCACATCATACAGAATATTTCCCAATTCTTAATTCCTGACTTCTATAGTTCGCAGGACATCCTGTGGTATTAGATTACTATTACAGGAAATATTGACACCACTAACTGAGCTAAGTAAAATTAAAGCACTATCAATTGGTACACTACCAAAGCTGGCACCAATCTTCACTTCATCAGGCAATACTCTTTGAGCCTTGATATTGCCAAAGCTCATCGTAAAGAGCAGTAACATAATACCATATTAACCAGCGGATCTTTCTAATCTCACCATACTATTTATAACCATCAGTATAAAGATAATTCTAAATCATCTAAGTATGATGGCCATGTAAGTTCAAGACTTAAAGTAAAAAAGGAGCCTTAGCAACTCCTTTAATTTTATTCTTTAGTGTAGGTCTTTCTATTGACAAGCAGAACCAGATATATCAATCATATCTCCTGAAGTAGTATAGCTCAAACCAGCATAATTAGTTGTTATTATGCTCATTGCATCTTCTATGTTGTAATTATCCATTAGCGCAGATGTAAACTTATTATTCAAACAATCTTCCTTATCATAATTAATATCAACATCGTATTCTTTCTCTAATTCATCAAATACAGTATACAAATCACTATTTCTAAAACTTAAAGAGGTCCCTAATAGGGAGTAAATAACTGGATTGTGCTCCGCTTCTACGGATTCATTAGTATCATTTATTAGTGCATACTCCCCTACAGTTACAATGATTGTAAGATCAGGATTTTTAGCATTATAAACCCTAACACAACCTTGCTTTACGTCGACTTTTGAACTTTCTTCACCTGTTTTGTAATAATATTGAAAGAAGTCACGAGAACTTCAACATAATTATCATTATCCATCTCGACAACAAAAGGTCTATCTGGATCATGTTCTACATAAAAAAATGCTTAACCTCTTAGACTAATATTTCATTTTCCCCCTTCGATAAACTCTGCAATTCTTAACACAAAACCAGCTTGAAGCTACACTTCTGTATTATCGTCGAGCATGGCATATTCTAAATCATTTTCGAGCTTTTCAGTTTGAATCTATTGATATGTAATATGGTCTTTCGGCCATAATACATATGTGGCCGATATAATAGGCCTCAATACCGACGCACCTAACAACCAGTAGGCTGTATTAGATTGTGTAGAGATGGATTGTTGAGCTTGAGAAAAACTTGTAGGATTAAAAGTCTGGGCCAATTCAGTAGCCATATTCTTTTTGAATTTGGCTTTGGCTGCTTCCACGTTAAATATTTTATTGGGATAGTAGTCTTTACTTGCTATCCAAATATTTTCGATATCCTGCCTTAGTTCTTGAAAATCTGAATCAACCTCGAAACTACGAAGCTCTGTTAATTCAGCATGAGTTAGCTGACGAGATACCTTTTTATGCAATAAGTTATAAACTCTTAGGTCTGTCATGATTAAATAAAGGTTACAATAAAAGGACAGCTATTATTTGCACCACCCCTATACAGAATGAAATTATTTCTTATAGTCGTTATCATACCAAATATGGTTGTACTGTAGCACGCAATATTCTCAATGCTTTAGAAATCTGATTCTCTACTGTTTTAATAGATAAATCAAGACGGTCAGCAATTTCTTGATATGACATATTTTCAAATCTACTCATACTGAACACGAGCTTACATTTCGGAGGTAGAGAGTCTATACAATCATGTATTCTCTGCTCTAATTCATCTTTCTCCATCTCCTTCTGACCATCAATAGTATCTGACTGTATATCAACTATAGCCTCTTCATTTTCATCGAATTTCATTCTTTGCTTACGGATATGGTTGAGAGATCTATTAACAGCCGCCCTCCGGAGGTAAGCTCTTAATGATGATTGAATATTAATGGATTCACGCTTTCTCCATATATCTGAAAATATCTCTTGAACGATGTCCTCTGCGTAACTAGCGTCGTTAATCGCTCTGTAAATTACATTACACAGATATGTATAGTAATTATCAAAAAGTAAATCAATAGATTTTTGATTACCATTTGAGAGCATAGTCAATATCTCTTCATCTGCTGCCAACATGTTACATAAAATTAAGCTTTCTTTAGGGAAGCGTTGAAATACATCTGATAATTTTTAATAATATTAAAACTGAATCAACATAACTCAACTTATACTTGAATAATAAACTTAACTTCATTTTCTTTGCTAAATGGTGATTGTAGCTCAGTTGGTTAGAGCGCCGGATTGTGGTTCCGGAGGTCGTGGGTTCGAGACCCATCTTTCACCCTACTGAAGCGACAAAGAGATCCTTAGAGATCTCTTTTTTTGGTCAGCGTGGTCACCTACAATCCAATATATAAGACAGACTTTTTTTTTAAGTAAATAAATTCATCAGAACACCGGACCTGCTGAACGCAGAAGTAGTGCTGACTAAATAGCGGAATGCAATGGAGATATTTTCGTCAGTACTTTTCTAATCATGAACTACCACGTTTAGATGCTTTACTTCAAAAAACTAAGTCGTTTTTATGTAGGTCATACATCCAATCTTGATAATAGATTAATCGAACACAATTCAGCAGAATCTACCTACACATCTCAAGGGATGCCGTAGATTTAGTTTGGAAAACAAATAAGGACTCCTATCGACTTGCAGAATCACTTCAATTTAATCTGAAATATGACTCGTGCAAGAAAATTCAAATTTATGAAGCAATATTTCGATGGGATTGAAACTTCAAACTAATCAAAAGTTTAGTGAACGGCAAAATATCTCAAGTAAGGCGAGAAAAAAGTTCATTTAATGAGAACAAATTTTTGTTCTTATCAATGGGAAATCGGATAAATTGAACTTATCTGGATCAATTGTAATAATATCCTGGACAGGAAAATTAGGAAATGTTACAAGCAATCAATCTTCTTTATAATAAGACACTTTCTACAGAAGTGAAAAGAAATGTGGAGAGGGTTATTTTGTCAATTGCAATAGGGAGTTATTTATTATACCTTCTGTTGATTTGACTGGTTTAACAAGATTTTTTGGACATCCAATCTAATTTCAATTCAAATCCAATAGCTGCTATATATACTCCATTTTCATTCATACTTGTCTATCAGGTATAATTATTGATTTATTACTTACCGAAGTCGATTACGTCTTACATAGGAAAACAGTATGAGATTATTACCCAGATCATCATTCGTGGGATATTTAAGGACATAGCAAATATTAAACTTTCTACAAATTGGTTTAAGATAAAAGATGATCTGCAATTCAACTACGATATTTTAGCATCTCTCATTCTCTTTTATCTTATCTATGTGACTGATACCTAATCAAGAGAAATGTCAGGAATAAGCAGACGGAATATCAGGCATTTTTCGGCAGATTTGAAAACTTTATTACTCTTAAAAAAAGCGATTGTTCTAATCTTAGTTTCACTACTCATAATCATTACTGACAGTAGTTTAAATACCTGGATATCAGAGACTTTTTATAATTATCTCAATACGACTTGCAGGAATTCAAAAACATCAACAACATATTCTTTGATGAATTTTTCACCCTCCTCATTATAGTAGATGTTTTTCTTCTACTTGCTTCTTTTTAATATTCAGATAGGTTTCGTTATATATTAGAAATTCTGGATTTGTTATATCCACTGTTCTTCTGAAGTTGTATTTTTCCGTCGTTGGACTTGTTAATATTCTGATAATTCTAAGGGTAGTTATGTTTGGCTTTTTCATGTTAAAGATTCACAATTAATACGAAAAAACGGAGGTAGGTGGAGTTTTGAAAGCAGCCATATCCTAAATTATTTCTTACCTAAATATGCAAAATACATCCAAACCAGTTTTTCTTGTTCAAGAATGTAGTCACTCATCAACGCATTTGTTCCTTCACCTTGAATATCTGCTGATAATGCAAGACTCTAGCGCTGCTTAGTAAACCTATGCGCTAGAGTGGAAAGGATCTCTTCTACATCCTTCTAACCATTTGATCCTTCAATACTCTCTGGAATACTGGATAACCCACTATATTCCGTGAATTTGTACAGTGGTGCATGAAGAAATGTAAGAATTCTTTCTGCCACTTCATCAATCGTTACAAAGAAATTATTATACAATTCTTCAAATTTCAAATAAAGTTCAAAGAATTTGTCACCTTGAATATTCCAATGATACCCTCTTGTATTTTGATAAAAAATCGAATAGTTCGTAAAAATATCATTGAGCAAATCTGATAATTCTTCACTTTCAGACGTTTTCAATCCTATTCTATTTATTTGTCCCATTTATTGTTAAATCGATTCATTCAACGCCTCGATAAAGATTACTACGGCACTTTTGTTCTTACAAGACCAAAAAAGTCTGTAGTGGTTTATTGAGAATAGAAGAAAGGCTCTTGTCGATATTAGGTTTTAGTTTCAATAATTAAACTATTTTCACTCTAAATGTTTTATAATATCATGGTCACAAAAAAATCAATACCATATGTTTAAAAAATTAACCATTGTAGACATTATTCTTCTTGGGTTGGCATTATTATCTCTCATTTTTGCAGAGGCTGCTTGGTTTACTGGGGACAGAGAAGGAGCATTATTTGTAGGCCTATGGGTGCCGAGCATATTGGGTTTTGCTCTATATCTTAAATTACTTAAAATGAATAAAGATGACTGAACTTATACCATATTTTGCTGGATTTGTGACATTATTATTTGGTATAGGATTTTATTTAGGTTTACAAGAATTTAAAAAATCAGATCCGCAGGACTCTGCTAACAAATCATAATATTATTTGAGAATTTTGGGCAGATCTTTTGATTCTGAGCTAATTATCATACGAGAATTTCAATAAAATCCGAGTCGTTAAATTCTTTTTATCTCTTCAACTGGTAACCTAATTTCTTAGTCAAAAACTCTCTTCTAAAGATAGTAAATTATCAGTTTCATCGACCAGACTAATCAATTGTACCCGAGTGAAATCACAATATTTTAAGCTGTATTCAGAATTAAGAAACCAAACATCATTCAGATACATAATAAAACCAGAGAGAGTTTTTGAGTCTCCGAAATGTTTAAAAACTGCCATTCTTTCTGATTTAACATTGAAGACCTGCATGTCTTCGGAAAGGTCTCCCACTCTAATTAGGTGATAACCCACAAAAATATCAAATTCGTTTTCCTAATCTTTCACCATATTACTTGGCATAGTGCCAGGTTAGCTACATTTTTTATAGCACCTTCCATATGCAACTTGATGTCTATACTCTCACTTAATATTCCTGCATTGTTGGCATTTCCCATTTGACCTACAACTGTCATATCCACGTTTTCAATTATTTTAGGAATTATATCTGTCATATTGCATGCCTGCTTAATACACTTATTTATCTGTGAGTAACATTGCTCATCTCGAGAAAAATCTCAAGATGATAATAAGCTGTAAGTCAGTCAAAACAGTTCGAAAGTAGTTCCGTAATCCGCCCCAGATAAGGGACAAGCCTTAGTACTTATCCATTTATTTTTAGCTATTAGTGGGTCACGTCCACCTAATTATTTTACTGAATAGACTTACAGATCTAGTGACAGTGTCTATTATATAATCTTCAATATACTTACTTCATTTTCAACTGCACCTTAAGAAATTACGATTCATTTCAAGACTAAAATTACACTATCGCTCGAAGCGATTTTTTGCTAGCTTTAGATTAACAGTTGGATAGAGCATCAATTTCCTTGAGGACCATAAAAAGTGAGTTAGGTAGAAAACATCCATTGAGTAGAAAACATTATACTTAAATATCCCTAAAAGTTTATACAAAGAAAAATTATGTCTAAATACTTTGTTGCTTTTTTATTGTTTGTGCATTCAGACTATCTTAATATTTCAACTATTACGGTAACTACTTCAATGGACTTCGACTCCAACATTGACGGACTGGTAAGCCTTCGTGAAGCAATTGATTCCGCCAATATCTTGACGGGTCATGATATCATCATATTTGATCCCTTGACTAACGGTGATACAATCAGGCTCTTGATTGGCACTTTACCAACCGTCACCGATGATGCTGGACTGAGACAATTCAAGGCAACGGATAAACATCTACCATAATACATGGTAATAGCCTGTTAAGAGTACTTAGGGTTACTGATGGACTCTTCAATATGCAAGATCTTACAGTACAAAATAGCTATATAGATGATAGTGGTAGCAGATCTGCAGTTTCTATCTCAGGTGCTAGTAGTGACAGTAACATAGTCATAGAGGACTGTACATTTCATATGAATATTACTACTAGGAGTGGCGGTGGGCTCTACACCAATCGCTCAGATATCGACATTACTATTCGCAATTGTACATTCACCGATAATCAAGATACTTGGTGCGCTGGATACTATGATAACGGGAATAGCAACACTGTGTCTATTGATCAATATTCATTTATACGCAATCAGACTAGCGATTATCAAGGAGTGGTAATATCTTTGTCAGGCACTAATGAAAAATATATAGTGACAAATACTTTGATTAATGGCAACTCTTCTGTATCAGGAAGAGATGCTACCATTCGACTTAGTGGGTCAGATGGAAACTTTCATTTTGATATTACACAATTACCAACAATCGTGGTGAGTGAAGTGGCGGTGCAATGGGCCTTGAGTCGGGTGGCAGCAGTATGCTTAGGATCAATAAATGTCTTTTCTCAAATAAGTCCTTGGATGAAGATGGTCGTGCACTGGCGATTGGTGGAACTGATTCGAAGACAACTATTACCAATACTACCTTTTCGGGCAATCAAGCAGATAGACATGGAGGAGCAATTTGGATAAGGGCTAGTGCCGGTAAACAAAATCTACGGGATGTCACCATATTCAATAATCTAACAGACAATGATTTGGATTCAGACGGTGATGGTGGAGCCTTAACTGTTGAACAAAGTGAGCCGACTATAAGCATATCAAATTCGACCATACAAGGTAATGACGATAAAATACCGACCCAAACGGATACAAATGATTGTACCAAAATCGGAAATGCGACTTACCTCTATGATGGCGGAAATATCTTCGGAAGTAACACGGGGTGTCCAGTCAGTTTGAACGATGCCACAGGAGATGCATTACTTGTAGCCTTAACTAATAATGGAGGATCTACTGAGACCTATGCCCTTGAGTCAGGAGGTGCCGCCATAGATTTTGCAGTATGTGATAGCATTATTATGGATCAACGCAGCTTACTTAGAGTTGACGGGCAATGTGATGCCGGAGCCTACGAATTGGGTGCCACATCGGTACATTTGATACCGGCATTTCAGAGTGGGACATTATTATTCTATACCTTTTCTTACTTATTTTTGGTAGCATAGCCTTTAAAAAAAGATTTAAAGTGCAGTGAGCGAAAATTTGAACAAACAGCTTATGGATCAATAATTTATTATTGACCAAGCCTATAATATCACACTCGTGAAGATGATACTTTTTGGTAAAATTTGAATCAATGAGTCCAGGTGTTTTTACTTTTTGAGATGTAATTGAGATACCCAGTCTTTACAGAAGAGTTTCTTTATTATAATTGATTATCACATTGTATATTTAGACTCTTCACTTACCCAGAAATCAATCTAACACACTGCCTACTATTCCCATGATCATACATCTAATCTGAACGTATGTATACTTTCAGCCATAATACATCGAAATCATCTAAACGTAATAATGCTGAATGTAATCAACTATTACTAATTGTAGATACTATAAATTTTTCGTATTAATTATTTTCTATTCATGGTCATGTCGCAATTTAATCAGGACTTATTTGCTATGATAATGTTCTATGGATCTATGAGATAAATTAAGAAATCCACATATAATAAATCATCTATATTATGATCAGCGCATCCAAGGATACGGATTTACAATATAATATCCTGAACGACTCAAATAATTATACGCATATTAGCCAGTATCACAGGAATTATACTGCGTTGTATCAATCGATACCCAATAGTGAAGAAAAGAACCTTTTAGGATAACAACTTTTCTTAAGCACCTAAAAGTTCAAAGACACTATTGGGTAATATTCTTACATACAGCAAGCAGCCCTGAGTATAGAATAAATTAAGTAAGTGACAGCATCAAGGATCACAAAAAATAGTAGATATTAATCATGCTCTTATCACTTTTCTTTATGGCCGCCCCCCGCTATGGATTTTGCTAAATGTTTATAATTCAACGTTGACGGTTATGAACTTTAACATTTCTGACCCTTTCCTCATTTTTAATGTTTATTAGCGCTATGCTTAGTATAAGTAAGCCCAAGATGATCAATGACCACTGAGATAATGTAGGTATAGCAACAAAACATAATGATTGTACTGCTGGTATTGGTCCATCAATGACAGTTCCTGTTCCGTCTAATATCTCATCTACATCAAAAACACCATCAGGTGCATGTATAACACCATCATTTGTGAATGTACCATCATTTTGATTACCACCAGTATCAGAAGTGATAATACCTAAATTGATTAAAACATTATCATCTCCAGATAAACTGATTATCGCTCCGCTGACATTAATAATACCACAAAATTGATTTGTTAACGTTCCTTCGTTATCCTCTCCCTCTAAGGCGATAGCCTCGTCAATTGTATTAGAAATATTAATAACTCCCGAATTATCGAGAATAGCTTCATCCATTTCGATACCCTTAGTTGACCCACTTATCGTCAATGTCGCACCACCATGATTGGTAAATTCTGTATCACCATCCATTTCTATTGCTTCATTTGTATCATCATCTCCGGTAATAACGAGTAAGCCATAATTATCAAGTGTGGCTCCATCATCATCCAAAAGAATACCTTCCTGATCTCCATTTGGTCTGTTGATCGTAATTGTTCCATAATTGATAATAAAAGATTCATCGGTTTTTATCCCTTCCTGCTCTGTATCATTAATAGTTAATTGACCTCCTGCATAATTATTAATAACTGCTGAGTCTCTCATTCTAATACCCTGATTAGACGATGTACTATCGATAAGAATAATCCCACTGTTATTCAAAACACCAGATACCATTATTTCGATTGCTGGATCATCAGAATTGGTGATAGTCAACATTCCCCCTGCCATAACTGAGAGGGTACCATTATCTTCGATTTCAATACGTCTTGCAACTTGTCCAGCCGAACTGATCTCCACTACTTGTCCACTTCGTATTTTAGCCCGGAGATCTGTGGTGGGGATGCCATTATCCCAATTGGAAACTTGATTCCAACTTGAACCATCTCCATTCCCAGTAAAGTTAGTCGTTTGGGCTGAAAGATTGGGAGCCAAAAATAAAGAAGTAAAAATCGCTAAATATTTCACGAACGATGTAGAAATTATTGATTCATTATACATTTTAATAGGTTGTAGTTTAGACTAAATTACAGTAAATATAAAAAAAAATATATATAGCAGTAATTTAAGTGAATTTCATTGTCATGATAAAAATATTATCGGTAGTCCTTCAATTGCATAGAATGAAATATCCAACCTTTTCAAGCCAACGGGTTCTATTCCTTTGATTCAATGAGTTATATTTTTCAGATACATAAACACTATTTCTTTTCATTAATTAATCCAAATGAGTTGTTTTGTCTAAACTTAAGTAAGACTTCAGTTTAGTAATAAATATAATTTTTTTATTACCAGGTACTTAATATAATTTCATTATGTGCAGCCCGCAAATGAGTAAAATAATTTGGTTTGTTCAAACAGATGTCAATTAATCTCTTATTTGAAAAACTCAAAATTATTGGGCGATTTCTAAGATTTTGGAATGGTGCGAAATCCATTGACTCGGTAGACTCTCCTCTGGTGTATCAATTATGTCTAGATATTCAAAGCGCACATGATGCTAAGACTCAATTCAAAAAAATAGAAGACAAGAGAGCTCAACTATTAATGGACAATACTTTAATCAATGTTCAATCATTAGGTTCTCAATCAAAAGTAAATAGAAGTGAGATAAGAAGCATTCGGCAAATAGCTCTATCATCTGTATCACCCAGAAACAAATGTGAATTACTGTATGGCCTCGTTAAGACAACCAAAGCCAAAACGGTTCTTGAATTAGGTACAAGTCTTGCAATCAGCACTGCCTATGTAGCTGCAGTAGATCGTGTAGATTACATTAAATCCGTTGAAGACTCATCAAAAATTCATTCATATAATGAGAATTTAGCTCATAATTCTAAAATAAACATGATTCAATCAGACTTCCAGTCATACATCGAAAACGAGTTAAATAATAAAGCTAAATATGATTGTATAGTGTTAGATGGACGTCATGACGAAATTGCCACTATATCATATGTGAATCAATTGATCAACCTCCTTAATCCTAACGGAATAATTATTGTCGACGACATATATTGGTCTAATGGTTTGATGAATGCATGGAAGACTCTCAGGAACGATTACCGATATAACCTTAAGATTGATCTTTTTTATTATGGAGTATTAAGCAATCAAGCATCAATTAAAGAAGAGATTGATTTGAAACTATGGCCATTCTCAAAAAGATGGCAATTAGGTCTCTTTAGGTGATTCAGGAGCTTTTATCAATACTCCAGTTTCTTCACCAAAATATTGTGTGAATCGAGCTATATCATTGGCATGCTTCTCATTCTTAGTGGCATTATAGTAACTATTAGACATACCTTTTAGGGCATAGTAGCATAATCTATTCATCTCCCCTAACTCCATCTTAGCAGTCCACAAATCAATTTTCAATGTCTCCAGGGATTTTTCATCAAATAAAGATAAGAAAAAACCTTTTGTAGACGCATAATTACCTTTAGACGGCGGATCATCACTAACCCAATGGATCTCTTGTGGCACATTGGACTCATCTAATTTGACCTTCAATTTGATTTCAACTTCCCTCATATCTGCTAATCTTAGTGCAAGTATATAAACAGTAATTTAATTATGTATCAAATCTAAGAGTATACCATGGGCCTTACTGATAGTCCTTTATTCTTCAGAAGTCGTAGCACACCATTAGGGCCTGCTAAATGTCCTGCACCAAATGTAAAAAAACCAGATGATCGCCGATGCTGATTTAAAATAGTATCAGCCATTGAGACATTCCTATCATCTAACATGAGACTTTTAACTCCAGTCATACCGGACTTAGAGTAATTATAAAGCATCAATATCGACTCCTCTATGTAAAGATCCATAAGCCTCTTAAAATGGATATTCATTTTTGATATATTCCCTGTCCATCGCTTAAACTGTCTAAATTCATACTCTAACGGAATAGCTTTCAAGATTTCAACTTGGCGATGTATAGATTCTATACCGTCAGTATTCGTTCCTAAGGCCTGTGCTCTTTGCCATATATACTGATCTAACTTCAGATCAGATTCTGATTGAGTTAGACTACTATAAATCAACGTCATGATAATCATCGGTCGTAAATGCTTAACCATCTCAAATTCTATCCGATATGTCTTAAGTAATAATTTTGATAACTTAACTAATTGCCGATCACTGAACCAGTTGTTCCACTCAAGTGGATCTAGATTAATATGAGGCAGCACAAGTCTCTGAACCTCAGGATCCAAGGAAGCCTCGGTATATACATGATCAAACTGTTCAATACAATGATTCACTCGCAGCATTACCTTATCAGAATATACAGGCAAATGAATTGTACCGAACAAAACAGATGTTTTATCAGAATTGTGAT
>CACLQQ010000062.1 GCA_902609095.1 uncultured Bacteroidota bacterium
CGAGATTAATTAAGAGATTATTGTAAAATGGTGGTATGATTTTATTCATTAGTACCATTGTTGTTAATGCAGGTAACTAATTGATCAACCTATTACTTGGTAGGTGTTTTTAGGTCCTGAAGAGTTCGCTGAGATTAGTGTTCTGGCTACGGCAATATTGATGTTGTCATTCTTTGCTGTCGGAATATAGTTGACAGTGGCCAAGTTCACTACGGAATATTTAGCAGTCGACGAAAGATCAAAATACAATGGACTTTTGGATAGTACCATGGCCGTTGCGGTTGGCTTCGCTTTGGCATTCTTTACTACGTATTGGTATGCTAAAAGAGTACCTACCAAAGGAATCTTGAGTCTTAGAATAGAAATGAAACCAAAAAAGGCTTTTATAGTAGTTATCATATTTTATGAGCTCAGCCAGAATATGATTAACAATAGTGATATATTGACATTTAAATATTTCTTTCCAAATGAAGAAGCCGGTTTATATGGAGCATTAGCTTTTATTCGCAGGGTAGTATTTTTTGCTACTTGGACTATCGTGACACTATTGTTTCCTAAAGTTATACAGAAAGAGAAAAAAGGTGAACCTCATACTCATTTATTCTGGGGTTATTGTTAATGGTTGGGGTCATTGGATCGATGATTATTGCCGGATGTTACTAGTTAGGAGATCTTGTTATTACGATACTATTTGGCAGAGAGTTTTTATCAGCAGGTCAATATCTATGGCCTCTGTGCATGTGCCACAACATTGTTCGCATGTGCCAATGTATTCGCTTGCTACTACATGTCATTAAGCAAATATTTACCAGTTATATTTTCGATAATTGCTGGTGCCAGCCAAATAGCTCTGATCTGGTTCTTCCATGAGGATATAACACAGGTAATTACGGTCCAGATTTATATAATGGCGACACTATTTATGAGTATGGTGCTGTATCATTTTTATAATTCTCTTTTTAGAGCAGAGGGTTTCAAAGTAATAGTGAACAGAGCTGATTCTATTAATTCGATAAATACAGACTTAAGGTCTACACAATAAAATAGTAATATGAAAGTATTAGCAATTGATGACCAACCCATAATTCTAAAATCAATTCAGCATAAGCTCAAACAGGCTGGGGTAGAGATGGTTACTTAGGACAATGGAACTGATGCATTAAATGAATTTTCTGCTATCAATCCTGATCTCGTAATTGTATATTTAAATATGCCGGTTATTGATGGCTTTGAAGTGATCAAGTCGATTAGATCTAATCCTAAGAATCAAGTTCCAATCATAGTCATGTCAGGTGTCGATGATGGAGAGCGGATAATCGAGGTCTTTGACTTAAAGGTGTAGATGACTATATAAAGAAGCCTGTTGGAATCAATGAGGTCGTCATGCGTGTAAAAAGATTACTAAAAATACCTCTGAAAGTGAGCAAGTTAAAAAATGCTAAAGAAACGATTCATAAAAATGTCATTGGTGTCGGTCGTTATTCCTGATTATAACGAAGAGAATTGATTGCATTCCTCAGAGTTTTTGAGCTTCGTAACGACGAATAATGGAGATAAGCTCTACTTTGTTAATGACGGAAGTAAGGATAATACCTTAGAGGTTTGAAGGATATTCAAAAGGGGCATGAAGATTATATCATGGTTTATGACCGTGAGAAAAATGGTGGAAAAGCAGAAGCTGTAAGACAGGGAGTCAACTATATGTTGCAAGAAAAAGAGCTAGAGATTATGTAGGGTTTTTAGACGCAGATTTATCGACTAATTTTGAAGACTTTAAGGATTTAGTAACTACGATTGCTGCCTAAAATTATCAAATAGCTAGTGGATCGAGAATAGCTCACATGGGAGCAAACATAGCCAAAGAGTCTTCTCGAGAGATCATATCACTCACAATTAGTAAAATCATTCAGAAGATTCTCGGAATGCCTTTCAAGGATACTCAGTGTGGTGCTAAAGTTTTTACAAGACAAGCTGCAAATCATGTATTCTCTAAAAAGTTCTTAATCAGTTGGATATTTGATGTAGCAATATTTCTAAGGATTAATTCAAAGTATGGCAAGGATAAAGTTCAACAGTACCTGTGCGAACAACCACTGAAAATATGGGTCCACGAAGACGGATCAAAATTATCCATGAAAGATTCGATTAAAATAGTTTATCAATTAGAGCAAATAGCCTTTTCATATAGATAATTATGCAAGAGTATACTTATAATATAAAAGGAGACTTTAGTTCTGTCAGAGCATTGGAAATCAAAGAAGAACTTAGAGGCTTAACGAAAACATGTGCAAATTTAATAATAGATGCCACCTGTGTTATTAAGTCTGATAGAGGGTCAATCAATGCCTTAATGATGTGTCATAAGCGTATGATAGCTAATAGAGGGAAGATGACTCTTAAACTTGTTCCATCGCAGAAATCAGGATTAAATGAATTACTTGATGTAACGAAGTTTAGTCGCATACTAAATATACAGTATGTCTAATCTCATAGACTTACTGTTCGTAAAGCAAAGAGCTGATTTTAATTTCAGGTTGAATTCCGCTTATGGAATAATCAAAGAAAAATATGGACAGAAGGCCCAGGTTTGTTGTTTACAGTTTATAATTGAAAATTTATAACTATTATTAGTAGGTACAATTATCACAGGCTGCTAAAGCGCCAATTGAGAAAGTCTGCGATTTTAACTGATCAACTAACTCGAAAGCAAGAGAAGTTATTGAATCTTATTAATCTATCCTATCATAATCATGACGATAAAAGAAAACTTTTAGAGAGCTCAATAGAGATAAATTCCGAAGAGTTTAGATTGTTATAATAGAATTTAAAGGCTAAAAGCTCCTATTGGAAAAATCTATGCAGTACTATCAGAGTTTTCCTACGTAGCAGCCCATGATTTGAAGGAGCCACTAAGGACCATATCCAGCTTTACCTAATTAAAAAATATAAATTGTAAAGATAAATTAGATGAGTAAATTAGGTAGGATTTAAATCTAATTCAATCCAGTGATGGACACATGGATAAGTTGATTAAGAGTTTGATGGCTTATTCTCGATTAGATTGTTTGGAATTAAAGAAAGACTTTAGAATTAGCAGCATCAATATTATTGATAATATGAAGGAGAATTTATTTGTTCTAATTGAAACAAGCGAGGCAAACATTACAATGGAAGGTGACGTCAAGTTAAACTGTTATGCACTTTCTATTTATCAACTGTTTCAAAACCTGATCTCCAATTCAATAAAATATAAATCAGAAGACCTATCTCCAGAGATTCATATCAAGACTGAAGATTTTAATGACCATAAAAGGATAAGTATAACTGACAATGTTATAGGATTAGATCATCATTATCGAACCTTAGTCTTTGAACCGTTTAAAAGATTACATAATCGAGAGAAGTATTCCGGTACGGGCATTGGTTTATCTATTTGCCAAAAAGTTGTTTCTCAACATAGAGTAGAAATATGGATAGATCCTGATTATGACGAGGGAACTCAAATTCATTTTACATTAAAGGATATTTCTCTAAATAGATCAAATTAAAAAAGGAGAGTAGACGAACACTCCTAACCGATTTAGTATAGAATGAAAGTGAGCTTTATTTACTTTTTGTTATGATAAACTCTATTTTATTAATTCAATATTTCAATTCGCTGGAGTTTTTGAGCCAGTTCTTGTCTGGTCAAATGAATACGACTTTTTACTGTGCCCAAAAGAAGTCTGTGATATTTTGCGATCTGATCGTATTGATATCCCTCCATTATCATATCAAGTAATGACTTGTAAGTAGGACGTAGGGTGGATAATTGTTTCATGATCTCTTCAGTCATCATATTTGATTCTAAATGATTGTTTTCAGTCGGGGAGTAGGTGCTAGTTATTGTATCTTCTAATGAATATGCTCGGTGTCTTTTGGTCTTTCTATATTAATTGATATATATGCATTTCGCATTATTGTCGATATCCAAACTTTTAGATTAGTACCGGTTTTCAATTGATGAAACTTTGTTAAGGCTTTAACCATCGTTCTTGGAACAAATTACCTGCCTCATTGGAATCATTAGTGTAAGAATATGTAAGTTTTTGAAGGTAATCGGCGTGGGATTGTATTTCTCCATACATAAGAGATAGTTTGATATTCTTAAATAGTAGCCTTACTATTATAATTGGACGGAGAACGATGTTATTATAATCTTGTTCAAATTCAGGAACATTATTTTAAAATTTGTCGCACTTATCCAAATTTGAATCATCAATTTGAGCCTTATTTAATCTTAGGTAGTTTAAATTTGCCTCAGCAACAAGTAATAGAGTTTTAACCTTCCTTCAACCAGATCAATTTCCGTAATGTTATTATTGGTAGATTTTTATTATGAACGATTTGAAAAGAGTCGTCCAAAATTGCGTTTTCAAGAGCTATATTTAGCATAATAAAATCACCCAATCCAGCAATAACTGCCTGTTTTAAAGCTTCGATAGAGGTCAATTTCATTTTCTTGAACGTAGATAGATCTTTCTGCTCTACATATGATTCCATAACTGGTCTTCTAATAATAGAATCGCAGAGCTTATGGGGGACATGGATATTGTGGTGCTTAGAGAAAATCAGGAGGATGTGTATGCGAGTGTAGAGCATTAATTAACTGATTAAGTAATACAATATTTTTGAAGTTAATTTGCGACGTGGATGTGAGAAGATAGTTAGATATGCATTTGAGTATGCCAGGACCTATAATCGCAAGAAAATAAGTTACTTAGGTTAAGGATAATATTATGAAGCATACAAATGGATAGTTTGATAATATCATCACATTGCATCGGACAGTTGGATTATAGACATAGCCTCAGCCAGATTAGCGGATACACCTGATATGTTTGATGTTGTTGTCGCATCCATTTTGAGGACTTAATGTGACCGCCGTATTAATTGAGAATGCTTGGTTCAAAACAATAGAAGATGGTATTGTAGCTCCTATGTTTTGAAAAGAGACAGACACGTAAATGATTGGATTAAAAAAACTAATAATTGATCAAATAGGCAAAATCGGTAGCAAGATATTTGGCCTATAATAAATATTATGTTAAATAGAATTCTAAAGAGTGGAAGAAATAAAAAAAGGGCCATGAACTCTTCTTTGAATATATGACCCTATATATTTTATGTTCGAGAACCTTAAATTTATCAAAACCCGAATCCTCCCATTCCTCCCATCATAGATTGTAATTCCTTTAAAGTCATCTTCTTATAACCACTCGTGTTTACATCGAATACAGATTCATCAACCGTATCGCTATAATCCGTTGTAGTGAACGTCATAGCCATATTAGGCGCATTGATGGTATACTCTAACGGAAAACCTTTGAATTGACTGATGTCTACATTTTGTATTACTGCCGCATTAATCAAGATGTCTTCAGTGATATATGCTTCTAATTTAAAATCTTCATTATCTGGCGATGTTAAAACCATCTTGTAGCAGTTGAATCCTGCAATCTTTTTGGTATCTCTTTCAAAGTACTTTATGTCAGGATCAGATGCACCAGACTCGGCTTTAGCCATTTCTAGCTCGGCCTTAGTACTTGGGATCCACATTTTTTGACCCATCATATCCATATACATATCCATATCTCCACTTTCAGCTAATTTTATATCAACTTTAACCATTCCGCCCATCATATTCATTTTAGTCAAGGATTGTTTGCCCTTATAACTTACATCAACTTGAGTTCCTTTCATCATCTCGAGTTGTGCAGCGACCTGCGGATTTTCTGATGTTGCTTCGATGATCTCCATTTTGAGAGTACCATTCTGCCCTTTTAAAGCGAATGAAACAAAGCACAATATGATTAGTGAAAAAAGTCGGTTCATTGTAATCATAGTATAAATATTTAATACGTTTTATTAGAAACCAAAAGAGCTTATTTATGTTTACTCTTTGATAAGTTTTAGACAAGATGTAGGATTTTATCGACTGTTAGTAGGTTAAGTCCCATTCTTCAAAATACTTTATAAACACCTTTGCCAAGTTTTCTGCATCGCTTATAGCACGGTGATGTATACCTGTAAATTCAAATCCTTCTTTTTTGACGGTGCTTTTTAAGCCACTGGCGTTTTTAATTTTCTTAATCCGTTGATAGCCTTTTTTTAAATCAGAAAAATCCCTAAGCCATTCGGTTTCAAGCTTATGTAATCTACAATCGTTTCTCAATAGATTAGAATCATCAGATCCCCATGAGCATAACATGTAGTCCTCCTCCCCTATTTCGGCCCAATCCATGAATCGATCACAAACTCGATCAAATTTTTCGGCACCATCAACATGATGTTGTTCGATCTGCGTTAAATAAGTACAGAACCCGGAAAGGTGTGGATTGACCACAGGCCTCACAAATTCTGAGAATGTCCCGTCTACTTTACCGAATCTATCCACTTTGATAGCGCCGATTTCGATGATCTCAGTTATACCTTTAGGTGGTCGTCCTCTCCAACATGTTGCTTCTAAGTCAAAAATTATGAAATTCACCTATTTTATGTATTTGATCTCATCATGCAATTGCCGGTTCCATTTTGAGACTTTGGGCTTTTGTATAATTAATAATATAGCTGTCTAATTGATATCCAGACAATCGATTGGCATAAAAATATAAGACCTTAATATTTTGAGATTTAAACTTATTGTCTTTGAGATATAGTGGTTTTTTGAAATGAAAAACATTAAGATTTTTAAGTCCATCATTAATCATCTCTTCCGTAGACATATCTCGGAACTCTGGGCTAAGTTTTACTTTTCCGAGTAGTTCCATTTCTTTTAGTCTGTTCAAAACATTCTCGATTTGCCGGATAACTGCAGACTTATCAAGTTCGAAAAAGTCCAGAGGGAGATTAACCAAGTTGAACATATCGATGTCAATATATCTTTTACAGAAAAGCCGAAATGTGACAAAGGTGATCAGTTGACTCGTGAGTACAACATTTTCTCGGTAATAACTTTTAACAAGCTCATTTCCTAGGTTTCTTGTATACACGTGATTTCGCTGCTTGTCAATACTAACAGTTCCATTATTTTGAAAGTACTCCTTGATATCTATGATTCTGTCATCTTTCAGGCTTTGTCCATTTCTGTCTAATTGATGTCCAAAAACATCAATGGGCGCACCGAATGACAAGGTTACATTTGATTCTTTTTTGAGGAGTCTATTTATGAATCTAAATGCTTTAAATGAAGTTTTAGATTCTTTCTTGGTCGATAGGTAATTCTGTTTACCAGTCTTTTTTAAGTGTTGCTCAATAAGTGAACTTGCTTCCAGAACAAAATGATAACTGATTACAAGAGGCACTATTATAATCTTCTTGTTATAGCTGCGGAGATAGAATTCATTTTGAGCTTCTAAAAGTGTACTTAATAGACCCAACTTCACTTTAGTCTCAATTTCCCCGTTTCGTGATCGAGTCCCACCAGGAAAGAAAATACTATTTAGATTTTGCTGAATTGATAAGGTAGAAAATTGACGTATGGCTTGAGCATAAATTGAATTCTTCTTTCTCCTATCCACTTTGTAAGCACCGAGCCTGCTCATGTAGTACGCCATCAGTTCGTAGTCATACAGATTTAGTCCTGCGCCGTAGGAAAAAGCTGGTAGCCCTGTAAGTGTCTCTATGCCATATCCGACCAAAATACTGTCAAGATTAGATGAATGTGTGGGAAGTATAAGTACTGACCCTTTATTAAATAGTTCTCTGATATGATCCAGTGGTCCAATGATCCGAAACTTATCTAATACTGCTTCTATCCCACCCCAAAAGGCTCGTTTGTCATGTGCAAAAAATGGATTGTATATAGCTCCGAACAATCTGGTCAACGCTTTTCGCGCAAAGGCGAAAGTCTTGGGCCTAAAATCTCCGACAATTTCTTCGGCATAGCGATTAGAGATTCGTCGAATCTTATCTTTGATAATCGCACTCTGATCATCAGATAGTTGGTCTTTACTTAACTCAGATTCTAATTTCTTCCAGTATGATATTTCATTCGGCGGATCAACTTTTAGTGCATTTGATCTTACTCTTAATTTCTCGAGGTAGACAGTTTGGTTGATCATCTCTAATAACTGAGCTTCACTATGATCATTGATTAGATAATCAGTCAGTCCACTACTGAGTTGTTCGACCTTGGGTGACCTATTCTGATAGAATTGGGCTATCGGCCATTTTTTAATATCTGATATGATATGTTCACATTCTTTCACCTATAAACTAATTCTATAATTTAGAGCTCTGTACAACGCTATGCACGAGATCTATGATTTCCTCTCTTCCCTTATCCTTTATAGACGATGTAAGTATATGATGCGGAATTTCCTCCCAGGACTCTCGTAATTCTGCAAAGAACGCTACCATCTTAATATTCAATTCCAGTGGTTTAGGTTTGTCAGTTTTAGTAAAGATAAGAATGAAAGGGATTTGATGTTCACCTAACCAATCTATCATATCCAAATCCATGGGTTGGGCCGGAATCCTTGAGTCAATCAATAGAAAAACACAGCTTAACATACTCCTTTTTAGCAAGTATAGCTCAATCATTCTCCCCCATTTCTCTCTCATTTTTTTAGAGATCTTGGCATAACCATATCCGGGCAAATCTGCTAGCACCCAATCCTCTTCTACTTGGAATAAGTTAATATGTCGTGTTTTACCTGGAGTACTCGATGTTTTTGCGAGTTTCTTACGATTACACAGATAATTAATGAGAGAAGACTTGCCAACATTTGAACGACCGATGAATGCAAATTCAGGTAATTCCAAAACAGGTGCTTTTTCAACTGTAGGGAAGCTTCCTAAAAAGGAAACATTCTGAATATGATATTTTGGTATAGAGTTTGCCATATGATGTCTATCAAAATAAAAATAAAACTAACTTTATTATTGTACGCCACAAGCTGCAACTGTTAGAACCTACCGACCCTAAGTTTATCTTAGGGTCTTTTGTTTTCAGGATTATAAGTTTATTTACAATCTCTTATTGAAATAAGCGTTACACAAGCGGAATCGAAGCACGTTGATGAAGAAATCAGAAGTTCTTATTTGCGAATCAAATTTTCTGATAAAGGAAGGTATCAAATCTGTCATAAACAGAAATCCATTCTTTGAATCTGTTCAAGAGGCCGTATCACATGATGATCTGGAGGCAAAACTAAATAATCGCAGATATGATATAGTGACTATCGATTATGCCGATGAACCTAATTTTGGATTAGAAAGTCTGTCTTTTATTCAAGAGATAGCTTCAAGTACTAAAATTCTTGTTATATCTAATGAGGGGAATAAACGTACCATATATGATGTGCTCAGTAGAGGAGTGAATAATTATGTTACTAAGAACTGCCGAGATCAGGAGATCTATAAGGCATTAGATGCCTGTGTGAATAACGAAAAGTATTACTGTGGAAAGATATTAGATATCATCATCGATAAGACTTTTGGTGATGATCAACCAGAAAGTAAAGTAACGGCGGTCTTGACTAATCGAGAAATCGAAATTGTTAAGCTCATTGCTCAAGGTAAGATGGCTAAAGAAATATCCTCTATCCTCAATATCAGCATTCATACCATATATACGCATCGTAAAAACGTCATGAAAAAGTTAGATATCAGTTCACCAGTAGAACTGATTACCTATGCGATTAGTCAAGGAATAGTATCCTTATAATTAGTTTAGATTTTGGATCATTTCGGTCTGATCATAAGTTCTGAAGTCAACAGCGCTAACGCCAGATACCCCCTGTTCCTTCAGAAATACGCCATATAATACATCTACCTCCGACATCGTCAGTTTATTGTGGGTAATGACGATGAATTGTGAGTCCTTACAGAACTGTTTGATGATCTTATTGAACTTGAGTACATTGACATCATCCAGTGGAGCATCTACTTCATCAAATATGCAAAACGGTGCAGGCTTCAGGAGGTACAGTGCAAATAAGAAAGACGCTGCGGTCAGTGATTTCTCTCCACCCGATAATTGACTGATTGATTTTGGTTTTTTCCCTTTGGGTTTAGCCACTATCTCTATTCGTGCGTCTAATGGATTTTCGGCATCTAACAAGATAATATCGCAGTCATCGTCTGCAGAGAATAAGCCCTGGAACACTTTTTTGAAATTCACTTTTATAAGATCTAAGCTCTCCATGAATTTACTTGAAGCCGCCTCTTCTATCTCAGACATCGTTTCTTCAAGAGAAAGTTGCGCCTCTAAAATGTCATCTCTCTCTTTAGAGATATGATCATGTCTTTCTTTGATCTCGTTATAGGCTGTAATAGCCATAGGGTTAATTTCTCCGAAGTTTCTGAGCTTGTGCTGTACACTATCTCGCTTCTTGATAAGCTCTTCGGAGTTCACTTCTTCTGGGAGCTGTAGTTTGTACTCTATTATATTGATGCCGAATTCTATGTCACATCGATCTTTGATAGCTTGTAAGTCAAATTTCAGCGAAGAGACTTTTTCATTTAACCTGGTGAATAAATTCTCTTTTTGATATAGCTTTTGTTGATCTGAACTTCTTTTTTTCTCGAGCTCAAAAATCTTACCCTTTTCAATATAATAAGTATCCTCGTATGAGTTTAGTTTTTTCTGAAGCTCCTCTTTATTTTTATAGAGTAATGAAAGTTCTTCTTTAGTTTTTGTGTTCTGTGACTCTAAATCTTGAATCTGACTATTGAGTGCTGCTATGGTATTCTTATTTGAACTTATAGATCTTTCTAAACCTGCCATACTCGCTTTTTGGAATTCTAAGTCCTTTTTTAGTAATTGCAGCTGATTCTCTTTCTGATAGACATCTCTGTTAGCCTCATCTCGTTTTCCGGCAAGTTCATTGAGCTTCTTATAAGTCTCTCCAATCTCTAATGACAATTGTTCATCTGACATATTAAAGGCCTTCCTTTGTATTAAGCTTTCAATTTCAGCTTCTTGCTCATTCGATTTTTCACTTAATAGTTTACTTTTTTCTGATAATTCTTGTAGTTGAGTTTTGAGTTGTTCGAGATTGCCCTTTTGGTTACTCAACTGACTTTTAATTTGGTAAAGCTCTTTATCAATATTTTGAGATCGCTGAGAAGCCTTATTAATGTCTATACGATTCGATTTCAATTTATTCTGAGCCAGGATTAACCGATCATTTTTAGTTTTAAGCTCAACTGTCATCTCATCAAGCTCTCCAGTAATTTGTTCAGATTGACTGATTAACTTTTCTAATAGTTGCTTTTTTCCCATCTGTACCCCTTCGAATAAGGTATTCGAACCTCCCAGCAAAGATGCATTGGTAGAAATTTGATAGAGTTTATTGTTCAGGACCGTTACAGAATCAGATGTGATTTCAATGTGATTATCTTCTTCGGTGATAATAACTCCTTCTGTTAGATGGCTTACAAGTTCGTTATATTCATCAGGGAAGGACAATTGATCCATAAGTCTGAGATGACTACCTTGATTATGGTCTGAAGGAGGTGTCTTGGTATTTAGCTCTGAAAGAATCAAAAATTGTACTTTACCTTTTTGAGCCTCCCTTACCATTGATAACATCTTATTGGCAATAGCCCTATCAGAAACTATGATATAATGTAGCTTGTCTTGAAAAAATAATTCTATAATCGGAGTGAGTTTTTCCTCCTTCGCTGCAATGATATCCGAAAGTGTTACTACATCATTGAGTTCTGAGATCAAGAAAGCCACCGATTGCGGGACACCTTCATTTTTCTCTATTACATTGGCGAGGAACTTAACTCTCTGCTGAATCGAAGAATTCTCTAATTTTTTATTCTGCAGTACCGATCTAGAGTACGTAAGATTTTGATTGGCTTGCTCTATTTTGTTACTAAGGACTTTTGATTTTTCTTCTAACTGGTCATATTCACCGTTAGCACTTTCTGCTTTTTTAGCGAGCTCGGACTCTTTAAGGATAAGTGGTTCGTTACTGGTTTCAATAGCGTCAATTCTGAACTTGAGTTGGTCTATATTTCTATCTGTCAATTGTTTCTCTGTCTTGACAGATTCCAGTGCTATTTGTGCTGATCTTACAACTTGTTGATGTTGTGCGGCCTCACTTTTTATCAGATTCTCTTTTTGCCTTAACTCTTGATGCTTGGTTTGCGTATCGTTATACTCTGCTATTAAGACTTTCGCCTTGCTTTTTAGCTCGCTCAAGTCATTTGAGACGGTAGTGATACTATCTGATATCAACTCCATTTTATCACTAGTTGTTTTAGTTTTTTCTTGCTCTTCTTGTATCGATTTTTTTTTAGTGACAATTTGATCCTTGGAGTTAATGATGCGCTGATTGAGCAAGTTCTTAGAATTCTCCTTCTGGCCCAACAGCTCAATTAACTCGTTATACAATTTTTGATCTTTGTTTAAGCTTAATTCAGACTCTAAAATCTCTTTCTTGAGTTTCTCGATTTGAGCCTCAAGTTTGTTTAGACCTGTTTCTAATTGAATCTTTAAATCTTTCTCAGCTAATATGTTTTTATTCAACTGTTGACAGGATTCTTGTATGCTATTCACTTCTATCGAAGAGACTTGCAGAGATATGTCTTTGTAGGTAGATTTTAAGTTATTGAATCGTTCAGTTCTTTTGGCTTGCCGTTCAAAAGATGCCATGTTCTTTTCTATCTCATAGAGTAGATCATTTATACGATCTAAATCCTCACGAGTACTCTTCAGTTTTGATTGAGTTTCTTTTTTACGGATTTTATATTTAGAGATACCAGCTGCTTGTTCAATCATATAGCGTCGAGAACCTCCATTATCATGGAGTATATCTTCGACCATGTTTAAACTGATAATGGCGTACGAATTAGAACCGATTCCGCTATCTATAAAAAGTGAGGTGATATCCTTCTTTCGGCAAGTAACATCATTTAATCGGTACTCACTGCTACCATCTCTATAGAGGATACGAGAAATACTAACCTGATTATAGTCTGTGGGTAAAATTTTCTTGGTATTATCAAATGTCAGAGTGGCACGAGCTACCCTACCCTCCTTTCTGGTTTTAGTACCATTAAAGAGTACATCAGACATAGACTCTAATCGCAGTTCAGATGTTTTTTGCTCTCCTAATACCCATCGTATAGCATCTACGATATTAGATTTACCTGAGCCATTAGGACCTACTATACCTATCAGGTTCTCATTAAAGTTTACAATCGTCTCGTCCGCAAAACTCTTAAATCCTTTTAAGCTCAGGCTATTCAGGCGCATTGCGTAAAGATAGAATTTGTACTAATATTCCTTTCTGCCTTAGACGCTATTTAAATCAGGAAGTTAATTCTCTATTTAACGTATTAAGCCACTTATCATAAGCCTTCCTAAGAGACGATGTCGTTTGATGAGGTGTGTAGCTTTTCACAAACCTTAGTCCGGACATGGCAGATTCAATGCTCTCGAATGATCCTATTGCTACCCCACTGGCTCTTGCTGCTCCTATGGCTCCTGTTGTTTTTACAAGTTTAATGGTGGAGTTGGTCAGATCACTTATCGTTTGAGCGAATACTGTAGATTGAAACATATTATCGTCACCTGCAATGATTTCACTGACATCAAGACCTAAGTCCTTCATGATATCGATACCGTAAACAAATGAGAAAGCAATTCCTTCTAAAGTGGCCCTAACATAATGCGCTTGACCATGGCGGTTGAATGATACACTGGAGTACTTAGCTCCGACCTCCACATTATTGAGCATTCTTTCAGCGCCATTGCCAAATGGAAGAAACGCCATGCCATTAGATCCAACATCAATTTGTGAGGCGAGCTTTTCTAATTGCTCATAACTGTGCTCGCTACCTAGTAATTTCCTAATATGGCTGTATGCTATACCGGTACCATTGATACATAGTAAAACGCCTATGGTCGGATGATCAACACTATAGTTCACATGGGCAAAGTTGTTGACTCGAGATTGTTGGTCATATTTTTTTTGGTCAATGACTCCATAAACTACGCCAGAAGTACCACCGGTTGCTGCCACTTGACCAGGTTTAAGTACACCTAAGGATAGGGCATTATTGGGTTGATCACCAGCTCTATATCCTATAGTTGTCCCTTCTAATAAGCCAGTTTGTGCTGCTCCCTGTGCGTTAACCTTAGATTGTATGGCTATAGTTTCGCAGATCTCTGGAATCAGAGATTGATCGATCCCATAGTTGTTGAGGATAGTTTTAGAAATGGCGTCCTCTTCATAATCCCATAATATGCCTTCTGATAAACCAGATATTGTTGTGTTAATAGTCCCTGAAAGTTTCATGGCGATATAGTCTCCAGGTAACATCATCTTATAAATCGAATGGTAGATTTCAGGCTCGTTTGCTTTAACCCAAGCTAATTTTGATGCTGTGAAGTTCCCAGGGGAATTCATATGCTTAGTTAGGCATAGGTCACTACCGATAGTGTCAAATGCCTTCTGACCTATTTTTACAGCTCTACTATCACACCAAATGATGGCTGGCCTAAGAGCATTTTGATTTTTATCAACGACTACTAAGCCATGCATTTGATATGATATACCAATAGATTGAATCTCAGTTGGATCAATTCCAGTACTACTTAATAATTGGCCGGAGGCTTTGCATACATGGTACCACCACAATTCAGGATCTTGTTCGGCCCAACCCTCTTGATAAGATATCATATCGAGCTCTTGTTCCGGGGATTTAACCGTCTTTACCTCTGTATTACTGTTCACATCAACTAATGAAGCCTTAATTGATGAACTTCCTATATCGAATCCTAATAAGTACAATTTGAATAAGTTTTAACTAATGATTCTTCAATATTAGCTCTAAATATCTTGTAAATATTTATGATTGCACCAAACATCAATAATTGAGT
>CACLQQ010000063.1 GCA_902609095.1 uncultured Bacteroidota bacterium
AGATTTTAGATGGCCCCGTTTTTTGCTCCACTAAAGCATTTACGGGGTTCTCTTTATATTAAATACAGCTTAATATATTGACAGACAAATAATTACATATCTAATGAATCTCTCCCTGAGTAAGAGGTTATAATGAAAGCGATCAAATTCTTATTGATCACTTTTTTTAATAAAAGTTAAATTTTAATTCATAACCTCCATTAAATTCTTCTTTCTACGCTGAATATGTGCATGCTTGGCTTCGAGGAATTGACCAAATCGCTCTTTCCCATAAATCCGAGTGATGCTTCCATTATCCCATGCAATCTTATCATTGGTAATGACTATTTTTAACACATCATCATAACGATTGACGAGACAATCGCACTCTTCTAAAAATGGTGCTGTATGATACTCATGTACATTATCAGATAATGCTTCTGGATCTATAATCGAAATATCTGCACGCTTACCCACGGCAAGATGACCAGCATCCAAATTAAAGAAATCTGTATTCTTCTTTGTCAATCTCCAAATCGCTTTTTCATAAGACATATAAGGATCTCCTTGTTCATGAGACCACTGAACATATCTAAAGAACCTTAGAGGAAAGTTATAAAATGCCATGTCATTAATATGAGCACCTGAATCAGCGAATCCTATCACCCCGTTTTCATCATTATAGTGTTTCTTATAACGGGATGGATCATGATTACCAATAGTTGTTTCCCGTAATATATCCTTATCTATCTCCACCACTAAATCCAAGAAATTATCCACAGGGTGCTAATTGTGCTTTTCTGTAATCTGAGTGAATGACTTTCCAATTAAGGATTCATCTGGAGCCTTCAAGACATAGGCGTCTCCGAAGTCTTTCTGCCATACTTTAGGAGCTAATTTATTCGTATAATGTTTCTTAAACTTCTTATGGTATTCTGGATCCGACAGCGTTTCATTGCGCTTCTTTAAGTCTCGAGATAGATGCCTCGCCAATTCACCTGTTGGGAACTCTTCAAAAATGACCAACTCCATACCTTCCGCCAAGACTCTGAACGGGACTGGAAAAGACCGCATTCTAAAATCTGCCCCTGTAAGTTTATTGAACATCCCTACTAATCCGCTCAAGACATCTCGGATTTATGTATACCCTTTCAGGTCCATCATGGCAACCATAGATGTTTTAAGTTTTTTACGCCAAAAGAATGCAGCACTTTGTGCCATATACCATAAGGCAATCACCCTAATAATTAAGTTTGGTACACCTTGAAGATGCGCACCTCTTTCACGTACTAATTTAATCAGTGCATTTCTCTCTTTCCGCTTAGCATATGCAGCTGGGAGTAATTTAGACCAATGTCTACCATCCATCTTATCCCATGGATTATGCTGCATCGATATCCCAACAAAACCTTCATCTAATGCATGCTCAAGTATTTTGGTCATCTGATGGATCTCAACACCCGAAGGCTTTTCTTTTTCATCGAGAGAACGTTGAATACCCATTACCGCTGCTCTAATATCAGAGTGTCCTTAGTACGATGCGAAGTTAGGTCCAACCGGTAAAATGCTAAGATGATGTTTCCACTCTTTCGGGGTTGACCATTTCTTCTGATCTCTAAGGACCGGATATGATATCTCCCGAGGAAAGGTCTCCACTCTTGTGAACATATCACGAAAATCCTCAACATTAGAACTTACAAATGACAAAGAACACCCACCTAACATCACTGCAGTCACACCGTGCCTGACACTCTCACTTAACTCTGGAGCAACAAGAATCTCTCCATCATAGTGTGTATGATTGTCTACGAACATAGGCATCACCCACTGACCAAAGGCATCAATGACATCCGTTTGATGAGGGACCCTAATAATATTTTGCTCTATTGCCGCTATGATGCCATCCTCAACCAGGATATCCATAACCACAGCTGATTTTTGAGTGCCATCGAATACTCGACCATTTTTAATGAGATAGTTAAACATATGTCATGCTTTATTTAGTACAACTGTCCTAGTCTACAAAAGATTTTGAACTATTATAATCACCAAAGACCAAATATTCTTTGACCCAAGAGTCATTTAGCCCGGAAAAGTAAATCTCTGTCTGAATAGCACTATTAGCAAAACATTAAAACATAGCGAATATGATAGCCTGCGAAGCTTTAGAAACCACATCAACCTTAGTCATAAGAACTGTCGAAATAGGATTTAACCTCGTAGATAAGATCTAGATTATATTGACGCAACTATAGATTAAACTCCAAAAATAATTGGAGCAATACTCATTCTCATAAATGGTTTTTGGATCGTTAAGAGAATTACAGAAATCATGCCGCGGGCCATGAGTAAGAGCGGTGTCGATGATGATATAGAACCATTCCTCAAATCATTAGTAAGTGTATTGCTCAAAGTCCTGGTAATCCTATCTGTGGTAGGTGCAGTTGGAATTGAAATCACGGCTTTTATAACTTTAACTAGTTGGTATCAGTTTAGCTTTTGGAGCAACGATATCAGGCACGTTAGGTCAATTTACTTCACGGGTAATGGTATTATTCAAACCATATCAAGTTGACGACCTGGTGAATATACAAGGCACTTTAGGTCATGTAGAAGAGATTCAAGTATTCAGCACTATCATAAATACATTGGACAACAAGAAGCTAATCATGCCTAACAGTATTGCAATAAGCGGCATCACGACTAATCTTACAGCAAATGGAAAATTGAGAGTTGACTTGAATGTTGCAATGCCTTTAGTAAAGAATTTTGATAAAGTGCAAGGAATCATTAGAGGAGCATTAGATAAAGTAACTGAGCGTTTGCCAAATGAGCTAACTGTTGAGATTAAAAAATTTCATGAAAATAAAGTTCAACTTGCAGTAAGACCATACGCTACTTATTGGCATGTCTACTTCAACTAATATGGAGAGATTAAGAAAGCCTTCAGAGAAGTAGGAATTGAGGTGGCTTATCCTGTGAGAAGGCTCAAAATATATAGTAACAGCTTATCGATAATAGTTTTTGGCTTCAGTCAATAGTAGATAATGGATTAGTTTTAAAGATCCTTTCCAACATCGGATGGGCTCTTTTAATAAGATACCTCCCGATTACGCCCTAGCTCCTCATGGCTCGATACCCACTCATCCGCCATGATAGCAGCAGATAGAGATAAGTCTCCACTTAAAACCACAGCTCCGACGATCTCAGCAAACTTAAGGACCTTGTCTCGCCCATAACAATCTAATAGTTCCAGGCATTCTCTCTGTGTGGGTAAGCCCGTGCCTCCACCATATGTAGCAACGATTAGAGATGGAATGGTCACAGAAAAATAATAATCACCATTACTCATGACATCTGCATGTGTTATGGCTGCAGATGACTCTGCGACATTCGCCACATCCTGACCAGTAGCAATGAACATTGCAGTGATTCCATTAGCGGCATGTGCACCATTATTGACCGATCCGCCCATAATGGCTCCAACATTGGAGATCTTACGCTGGTTATGTAGGGTCTGCGCATCAGTACGCATGACCTCCCTGATGAATTGATCTGGTATCCTGATCTCTGCTACTACCCTCTTCCCTCGTGTATGAAGATAATTTATGTAAGAGTGCTTCTTGTCCGTATCGAGGTTTCCAGCTAGGGAAAAATATTCTAACCCAACACTCTGTTGAGATAAAATCCATTGGCAAGCCTTATGAGTGGCCTTGGTAACCATATTTTGTCCGGCAGCATCACCACATTGATAATTGAATCGTAGCCATCTAATCTTACTAGCTGCGAACTGTTCTATACTGAATAGCCTCGCTACACTGGACGTTGATTCTGCCAGCTCCTTAAGTTCTGCAAAATGCTCATTAATCCATATACCGAAGTCTCTGGCTCTGCCTGCATCTTCAAAAACAAACACAGGAGCTCGATTCATCTTATCATCTATGACATGTACAGTAACACCTCCAGCCATACTCGTCAACTTCATACCTCTATTATAGCTGGCTACCAGTGTACCTTCTGTAGTCGCAAGGGGGATATAAAATTCACCTTGTGCATGCTCCCCATTTACTTTTACCGGACCTGCGATTCCCATAGGTACTTGTGCCACTCCAATAAAGTTTTCAATATTACCAGAGAACACCTCTGGGTTCATTGAGTATTGGCCAACATCATCTAAAAACGAAGCAGACTCTTTAGATAAAAATCTCCTGCGCTCGGTCGCCATATCTTGAGTATAGTCCTTAATCTTGGATCGAGGGATAGACATTACAGCTGATTTATTAGACTGAAAGTTACTTAAATCTAATTTCGATACATCCTATTACATCTTCTAAAATTAACTTAAACAGACAGGTCGTCCAACAGGATTTCAATGAGAGATTAATAAGTGTTGGTTCATCCTTAATAAGTGGTAGTAGAATCACAGGGAGAACCCGATACATTTGTACTATTAAAAAAATTAATGAAAGTCACCTATTACACCCTTTTACTTATAACAATCTCCTTAAGCTCATTATATAGTCAGGAATTGAGTTTAGAATCTCCAATAGCTATAAACGAAAATGGTGAAAATGCTCAACCTGCTTGTCCCTTCAACTTAAGTGAAAGTAAAAAGCATGCAAAATTTCAGAACTCAATCAAACTGCAATTAACAACATTAAAGACTGTGCTGGGGCTATAGTATATAATTCTGATTCATTGATGTACGAAGTATTATTAAACTATATAACGAAGGCAACAATTGGAGATAATATATTTAATTTAAGTAGTCAGCTTACTCCTTTTAATGCTGCCACTTAAATAGAGCTGGCGTAATTAAGTGTGGATTCATTAGGCTTCTAAATAACTTTTGCTCCATCTGAACTACTGCCTTTTCTTCTTGTATGACTTTCTGCCTATTTTTTAATCGAGGCCGATGCCAAGAAGAATAGAAATATGATATTCCGTTGATTTAGTTTATATTTCTCGTTTGCAGCTCTCAGTAGAGTTAACTTTTTGGATCGTTTAGTTTGCTCCATTTAATTGAGCAATATGTTTATTAGAAATGATATCTCCTGCTAACGCTAATATAATCTGACAGATTCCGATAATAGCTCCAACACTCCTATAACTCCTCAACATCGAGAGGCTATCCACGTACTGCTCAGCGACTTTAACAGCCACATTAATGGTTTGTGAGGCCTTATCATATTGTCCATTATCTTCCCAACAACTGGAGTAGCTGGATAAATACCTTGCCTCAAGCTGACAATTATCGGAATCTATGAGATTAGCATCATCAGAAGTTATTTCTTGTAATCCTCTTTCATATAACTCAAAGGACGATTCCTGTCCTGCAGGTTATGCTTTCTTAGCCATATGGAACAACTCATTTATTGCTATTTTAAAATTTCCCACCTCTTTCCGATCAGAAATCAGATCATTCGCTAATTTTCCATGTTATTTGTAAGGGAGACGATACCGAGCTATCAGGTTCCTTTCTTTAACCTTAGAAGAAACTTTAGAAAAGTTTCCTTAATGATGATACCCATAAGAGGATAATTATATTTCTTTGGACTTTCTCGGTTGAACCTCCCTGCCCCTACCCGTACATAGTTGGAGGCTATGCTATCCATTAGGTGAACGCTATCAGATGATGTGAAAGCATGGGCTAACTCTTGCAAAAATATACTTAGAGAATCTTGGGCATTAATAATTGATATACATACACCAAAGGAAACAATGTATAGTAACCAAAACACATCGAACAGTTCTAAATCAAAACGACATTGTCCATTCTAATACATTAATACACTGACAAACTTAAGGACTACACTTATTAAGTGCTCATGTGCATAATTATAGAGATTTGGCTATCGAGAAGATTATAGTTGTGCCATCACCCAATTTTGATTGAGCTCTTACTTCACCTTGATGCTGTTCTTTAAGTTTTTTACGTATCCCCAATCCTAAACCTGTACCCTCGAATTCATCAGAGCGATTGTGACGTTCGTAAGGCAAGAATATTTTGTCTATAAACTCTTCTTTGATACCTATTCCAATATCGGTAATCGAAAACGTCCAATAATAAGAATCCTCTTTACAGCTTATTTTGATTTCTGGGTGTTTGTCATTTGGAACAAACTTGATGGCATTAGATACCACATTCTGTAATAACTGTTTTAACTTGTTGCGGTCGGCCGTTATACTGGTTGGGATATCTATCAGCTCAAAACGAACTTTTTTGTCATCTATTGAAAATTGTAAGTTTGATTGAACCTCTTGTATTAATTCCCGTGGGTCAAATGCTTCGACGGTGATCTTTAAGTAGTTGGCCTTAGAAAAAGTTAATAGGTCATTAATTAAATGAGACATTTGTTTTGAGCCTCGCTCAATAAAGTTGAAATACTCCAAATCGGATTCCTTTAGTCTTATTCTTAGCAGTCCAGTAAAACTTATAACAGTTAGCAATGGAGATTTAAGATTATGAGATGCTATGTGCGCAAATTGCTCTTATTGAATATTTAATTTTATATATTTTTCTAATTCTTCATTTTTATTTTCTAATTCAGTCTCAGCATAGGATAACTGTTCATTTTTTTTCGATAAAATCTTCGACTTTTCTACCCCAGTGCGATAGATAGAATAGCAATAGACAACAAAACCGAATAAAATCAATGACATAATACCCAAGAATGCTGACAATCGATTCTTTATCTCATTCTGCCGATTTAGTTCCGATATTTCAATTTCTTTTATATCATTTTGATATTTCGCTTCTAACTCTGCATTTATTAAAGCAGCGTTCTGATCAACAGTCTCTTGGTTAAATCGATTAGATTCCTTTATATAAAATATAGATTTCTTGTAATTCCCTAATTTCTCATAACCCGTAGCCAGATTTTCAGTGATCACTGCTGCATCCTCATAGTTCTTATTGTTCATTGTAAATTGATAACCTTCTTCACAAGTGGCGATTGCCTCAATATTTTTTTCCTGCGCCATAAGTATCTCCATTTTCACCGTCATAGATTCACCTATATTAAGGACGTATCCATACTTTTCAGCCCTAATAATTGCCTCCTGTACTTTTTATAAGGTCTTTTCTTTTTTATCAATTGTTAGATAAGCCTCAGCTAAGGAACTCAAAGTTTGTATATAAGATTGGTTATCAGAAAGTTCCTCTTGAAGGAGGAAAGTCTTTTCACAAATGTCTATAGCCTCTTCAGCCTTTCCACTTTTTGATAAGATCCTTGGCATAATTATCCGTATATATTGCCGTAATACCAGGAAAATTATTTTTTTCGGCAAAGTCTATTGCCTCTTCTATATACTTTAATTCTTTTTCTAAATCTCCAAGAAAATGATAGGCAGTACCAATATTACTGATAATTAATCCCTTAAGTCGATTATTAGGAAGACCATGAATACTGAATAAGTCTAAAGCTTTAAAGAAGTAGGTGAGTGCTTGCTGCATACGCTTATAGGAGTGATATACTAAGCCAATATTGTTCGTACAGGCAGCAAAGGTGTAGTAATCACCAATTTCTAAATCATACTCACGAGCTTTCTTATAATCACTAATTATAGCTTCTAAAGCGATACCCTTTTTAAACTTTGATATACCTTGATTTTTATGAGCTATTGCTTTCCCCCCTGACATAATTCAAATCTGTACCCCATGCTAGTGCCTTCTCAGCATAAGGGACCATAGAGTCTGATGAAATTCTTCTGAACTCATAACTAATATCATTCAAGAGATCGATTGCCTTTTCAAATTTATCTAACTTGAACAACTCAGATATGAGCATATCAATACGTTGGAGGTAATTTTAAGTATCCGCTGTGTTAATGGTCAAAAAGGCAATCAGGAAGAATTCAAATCTCGTATTAGACGCAAATGTCATATCAGTATTGTTTTGATTAGCTTCCTAAAGTAGCTCGTATAACTAAAATCCGACCTAAACTCCCAAGTGCTTATATATAATTGAAACGTGTAATTATTTAATCCAAACACATGGAAGACACATATTAGAGTAAACCCGAGTTTATAATCTTTATAGAGATATACCGACAATAATCAGTAACTCAGTGGGTTTTAATCAGACCAAAAATCTGATGAACATGCCATTAAAAACGATGATACACAAACAAATTGAAAGTCCAAATTACGATGACTTTATAGAAAGAGGCTGTCTCATTATTGAGATCAGCGATAAGAGTAAATCTACTCCTGGTATTAAACATGGAGCGCTTGTTGCTAATGTCCAAGAGGTCAAACGAAAATTAGGAGAGATCGGTGCGTCAACACGACTTATCTTATTAACATCCAAGAAAACTAAATATCTATCTCAGATTAAGAAAATCTTGGAATTAAATAACATTGAGTATTATATCGCTGGTCCCCCTGATAATTGTTATCAAAACTTAGTAAATCATCAGTATACTCGGATCTAATAATCGAGTTACACATCTGTGACTATCAATGCATTACGTGTGTTTTCATAAAAGCTTATAAGAGACTTAACGGATCATTAACAAACTAATCTTGGAATAGGGGCGTTCCATAGGTTCTTAAACGAATAGACATGCATCACAACCAGGATATCATATTACAACAAGTTAATTCAAGTATAAATGAGCTTTCACTCAAAATCAAAGAGAATTATCCTGAATTGTCTTGGCAAATTGAGTTTGAACAGGAGAGCACAAATCAATCTGAGGATAATCAACTATTCAGGATTAATGTCTCCTTCTCTCGCCACGAGACCTCGTTACTCGACCTAAGTTTTCAACTTGGAGCAAATCAAAATCTATTGATAGACGGTGGATTAGTCGACGATCAAAAACTGTTAAGCTTGCTAAATAGTAGAAATGCATATCAACGCTTATGTGAGACCGTGAGTACATACTTAATCAATAGTAAGGATATCATGTATTATTCAGCCGCAAGACTTAAGTCTATGATCACCTTAAATTCAACAAACTTAGGTGCAGTTAAGAAAAGCCTTGGAGTAGTCATGACTCAAATTGAAATCATTTTCTTAGCTATGATGTACGAAGTTCAACCTCAAGAATCATAAACCTTAATTGGGCTAAACCTTTTGTCGAAATATGGTGTTTAACTTTTTTTACCAAATTGTTAAACAAAATGTACGCAAGACTTTCACCTGAGACTGTAAGTTTTATCAATAGTGGAGCATCTCAGAATAATGACGAAAATTACCGAGAAGCATTAAAGCGGTATTCTGAAGAAATCACACATGCAATTAAAGAGGTTTGTCTTGAATTAAGTAGTGATAACATTATTTAGTCTGATTGGTCTATAAGTTTGGAAGACGATGATCAGGTTGATGATCATATAAAACTTAATTACCATCAAACATTTTTCTAACTACTTCCAGTTCAGGATCGAATTTTATTTTATTGTATTGGAGAGATAAATGTTCTGCATAAAAACTATCGATTCCGAAAATTTAAAAAATATTCATCCTTCGTTCAGGCGTTCTTTGTGAAATTCAACCCAACCAAGACCATGGACTCATTATATAAGCAACATTCACTAAACGTCAACTGGTCTCAAGATATTTAGCAGATTATATAGCACATCTCTCACTACAATTAACACTTATAATGCATCAACTCAATGATTCATATGACGCAGTAGTGGCAAAAACTTAAAAGAAGAGGTAACCAACCGATAAACCCCATGCATCCAATGCTGGATTACGATCTCTTCCAAACATCCCAGCATTTGATACATGTATGTTTTTGAGGCCTATGGATAGCCAAGCAACTGAGGACAATCTGATTTGTGCCATAAGCCCATAAAATGTGGTAAAATTGAATTGGGTACCACCAAAGGGAAATGGTTCTTTAAAAAAATTAGGACCTACTCCATTATCGAAAATAAATTTGAAATTTTCTTTTTTAAATAATATCCAGTTAAAGACTATTTGAGTTCCGATCCCTTCAGTATCATCAACCTTATAGACACTCAGATCTCCACCTATGCTTAGGAAGGACCTCATACGCTTCGTCCATCGTAAGCGGCCTATCAGCACATCAGATATCGGTGAGCGGTTATATTCAGTTAATATATCAACATAACTACTGAATTGTATTGGTTGATAAATTTTACGCTCGACTGGGTTCAGTTCAGTCAGTTTTAGGGTTAAACCAACACCAATCCCGTTATATAATAAGAGTTTATTATCTCCCCAATCAAAGAGATTTAAATACAAAGGGTCTCGCCAATTCCATTCATACTGACCTAAGCAAACGGATTTGATCAAAGTAAAGAGTAATACTATCAGTAATATCTTTCGCATCAAGTGGTGAAGATAGTATATCGTAGTAATGATCACATGATTGATTATCTTGGCTAATAAAATCGTATGATAAACTCATTACTTAACAACGAACTCAGAAATATAGATTGGGGTCTATTGATCCTTAGATTAGTTGGTGGCTCATTCATGCTTACTCATGGATATCCTAAACTCATGAAAGTCATCAGCGGCAACTTTAAATTCGCTGATCCATTTGGTTTGGGCCCTACTGTAAGCCTCTTATTGGTAGTTTTTGCAGAATTCTTTTGTGCAATCGCCTTGATTGTGGGATTTAGAGTCAGGTTAGCATCTATACCTCTTATTATAACTATGCTCGTTGCAGCCTTTATGATTCATGGAGATGACCCATGGGGTAAACAAGAGTTTCCTTTGCTCTATACAGCAATCTACTTCACCATATTTTTAATGGGAGCAGGTCGTTTTGGGATCGATGGACGACATGATTAATCGATCAATTGAAATAAATTTAACACTCTTTTATTAGTCTTATAGTGGTTTACTATCGTTAACACTATGATTAGATATTAGTATATATGAAGCGATTAGTAATAGTTGGATTAGTTTTTACACTTCTTCAGGTCTCCTTAATGGGACAAAAGAGAGCTGTTAAAAAAACGCTCGACCAATTGAGTGAAAAATATGAAGCCTATAAGTCTTTTGACATTTCTTTTGATCTGGAAATCATGTATCCAGAACGCCCCTTGGAAAAACAAACAGTTAGGATTGTACAGCAAGGGGTAAAGTTCATTTTTACTTCTGATTATCAAGATATTCATGGAGATGGAGAAGATGTTTACCTCTACATCAAGGATCGTAATGAGGTCCAGATAAATGATTTTGATGAAAATGATGAGTTAGGTCTGATGACTCCTAAAGATTTGCTCAAGCAATACAAAACAGATCAGTTTGAGTATGCTATGGAGGGTCAAACAGATAGTGCTATTACTGTTATTTTTAAGCCTTTGGACAGAGATAGTGAATATTCTCAATATCGCGTGGTCATTGATAAAGAGAAAAATGATTTCAAATCAATAGATGCGTTTGTAAAAGATGGAAGTAAGATCTTGGTTACCATAGCTGATGCAGCATATAATAAGACTTTTTCTCAGGACTTCTTTTCTTTTGATCAATCGATTTATCCAGATGTCCGAGTAGAAGACCTTAGAATTGATTAGAGCATAACATAGAGATATCTTTATTAGTGGTATAGTTTAGTGCTTATTAAGATATTTTCATTTAAAGGAGTAAGACCAAAAAATCAACTTGCGGGCCACCTAATCACTCGACACAATAAGGAATATGGTAATGAAGAATTAAAGTCAGAGCTTGCCTTTAACCCTTTCTCATTCCTACAAATACTAAATCCAAGTTATCGCTATCATCAGAATCTGAAAGGAGAGTCTCGATTCAAATTGGTACATAACAGATACTTAGAGTTTAAAGAGCGCAACTTTTTAGAGCCTGATAAAAAAGACTCCTTATATATTTATCGTAAAACAACTCCTACTCACTCCTATCTTGGTATAATCGCTAATGTCAGAATAGATGATTATATCAATGACACTATTAAAAAGCATGAAAATGCAATCGATAGCAGAGTTCAGCTTTTTACTGAATATCTCCATACTGTAGGCTACAAAGCAGAACCTGTATTGATGACCTATCCAGACCAAGACGGCATCAATCAACTGATAGACCACATTGTTCAGAAAGCTTCGGATCAAGATTTTTATACCAGCGATAAGATGCGACATCAGCTCTGGTCCATTGCTGACCCTCAAACTATAGAACAAATAAAAATGGCTTTTAATCAAGTAAGCCACATCTATATAGCAGATGGGCATCATAGATTTGCCTCAAGTACATTATTGGGTCAAGAATATGGTGATCAGAACTCCAGTTATAATCAATTTATGGTTCTCCTTCTACCTCAATCACAACTACAAATTGGTAAGTATAGTAGGTTGATTAGAGGATTGAATGGGCATACACCAGAATCTCTATTAATTGCACTCGATGATAATTTTCAAATAGAAAAATATAGATTGCATTTTATTGAACCTTCTGAATAAAACCAGTTCATCATGTACCTGGAGGGCCGCTTCTTTCTATTGAAACTCCGTGATTCGGAGATTGACAATTCATCAGTGTTGGGTGTGCTAAATACTCAAATTCTTTATGAGCAAATACTTAAGCCAACTTTTGGTATAACAAACTTGCGCACTGATGATAGGTTGAATTACTCAGATGGTTTAAGTGACTTATTAGTCATGCAACAATTGGTAGATCAAGGCAAATACGACTTTGGCTTCAGTATGCTGCCTATTAACATGTGTCAGATAATGGATATAGCAGACGCCCAACTTATCATGCCACCTAAAAGTACTTTTATAGCACCAAAATTATACAGCGGTCTCGTCATCTATGAATTTGACAACTAATCACCCCCGTATATTTGAGTATAATATTATATGTATTTGTTGTGTAGGATTACCGACAGTAGCTCAGGGGACTCTTAAATTCCTTTGTCCTAATAGTAACTCCGAATCAATTAGGTTCATTCTATGAATAGGAGATCAAAAAGCAGTTTTCGATCTCTTTTTATTCCTCTATCTCTCATTGTCAGAAATACAATCTCATTATGTTCTCCAGCCTTATCCAACACACTAAATATTCAATGACTCTTAAAAAGATCCTCAGTTCATTATCCTCAAACTTGTTTGTTTCTTTATGCACTTTAATTGTAAGTATCTGTGCAGTATTTATATCTGTACAAGAAATAATAATTATGCGTAAGCAGCAGAGCGCAAGACTGCATCCCTATGTGGCAGTAGGAAAAACTTATAATAGTCGAGGATTTAGGATCGAAGCAAAAAATAGTGGTAATGGATTAGCCAGAATTAACTCTTACAAAATTCATACGAATCAAAACTATTATAAAGACTGGTTTGATATTTTGAACAACCTTACTCCAGATCTACAAGGAATCGACTACGGCCTTATGAGCACCTCAGGAAATATTAGAGATCAAATAATAAGCACTGGGGAGATAAAATACCTCATTTTTTTCAATGGACAGAAGAAACAAGGGAATTGGAGAGAGTATTTCAAAATTTAGAAATTGAGATCTGCTATTCCTCTTTGCTGGGAGATCACTGGATAATAACTGAAGGAATACCAATTGAAATAGATAACGCTTTTGAAATCAGTATATCAGAAGAGTTCGACCCATAAACTGAGAATAGGGAATAGCAATAGCACAATGTTATAGAATATTTAGATCGCTTCATATGAAAAATATTATTCCCTATTCAAGATTTCACTTCTGCCTTTTTATAGGTGTTGTTCTTAAAAATTTTGGTAAAAACTCATAACATTGATCGATTTGGAGTAGTTATTTAGGCAATTAACAACAGTTATAATCTGTTTTATTGCTATTGTTGTAAACTCCAGATATGATTAATCACAATCTTGCAGATTAGTCTACTGAATAACATGATCCAAGAGTGAGAATGGATATACTTAAGAGAACTATTACCATCATCATATTCTTTGTCATTGCTCAGAATATCTCGGGCCAAAAATTATATTGGGTAAGTAATAATGGTAATTGGAACAATGCGAACAATTGGGCTAAAACTTCTGGAGGTGCAGGGGGTGCAGGTATACCTGGCATTGCGGACGACGTAATATTTGATAATAATTCTGGAAACTGTAATATCCTTGGTGGTGCCGCTGCTAACAGCATCTTGATTGATATGTCTGCAACTATTGAGATTAATAGCGACTTAACTGTCAATGAAAATATCAATTTCATTTCAGGAAGTATCAATAATAATGCAACAATAATAGCCGCTGGAATTATCTCGACAGGTAGTGACAATAGAGCATTTGATAGTAGTACTGGAACAATAAGGATGACGGCAGTTTCTCCTCAGATAGCCTCATTATCTCTAAATTCAGACAATCTAAATTTTATCGGAGTAGATAGCTTAATTTTTAGTGAGAGTGAGCTTGCACGTTTATCCACCCAGGGCTCTTTAGAAGGAATAGGTTTTTTACTATTTGAAAAGAATGGCGAAGTCTATGGCAATAATACCATAGGAGAATGGTTGTTTTCTAATTCTTATACCGTTTTTTTAGAAAACACTAGTGCTCAAAAAGTTACTGGTGATATGAGAACGATTGGTGGCCCATGTGATGGCTTAGCTACCTTATCTGCCTTCCTTGATAGACCTGAAAGAGCACTATTACAATTTGAAACTTTCACACAAGTTAAACCTCGTAATTTCTATATTAGACGGTTGCGTTCTCAGGACATAACCCCTCAATTCACTTTCCCAATCACATTTGATTTTTCAATTAATGGTGGTGATAATGGAGCCGCTCAAGATAATGACAAAGTTGATTTTTCTAATAGCCTCTCAGACCGAACTCTCTACTGGGTTGGTAATACTGGACAATGGTACAATGCTGAAAATTGGTCT
>CACLQQ010000064.1 GCA_902609095.1 uncultured Bacteroidota bacterium
GAGGATTGTTCTTGCTGTGCACACATCATCCAATAAGTGAAGAGCTTTTCCTATCACTTAGACTTCATCAAAAATTTACGATAGAATAACAAGATATTTGCAACGCCTATAGAAATAGAGGCATCAGCAACATTAAAGACTGGTCTAAAAAATTCAAATCGCTTACCTCCATAAAGTGGCACCCAATCCGGTAGTATGGAATCCACCATAGGGAAGTAAAACATATCTACTACTTTACCAAACAAAAATGGCGCATAACCGCCCTCCGCAGGAAATAATTGAGCTACATCTCCATGATATGGAGACTCAGAAAAAATTAATCCATAAAATGCGCTATCAAGAATATTACCCAAAGCTCCAGCAAGGATTAACCCAAAACTGATAATAAGACCTAATGGCTCCTTGTTTAGATACAACGCTCTAATAAGATAAATCAAGAAACCCACCATGAATATTCTGAATGTACTCAGAACTAATTTGGCTGTTGACGGAGTCAAAATAAGCCCTTTACAAGAACCATCATCACCTCTTACCCCAATACATTTATTACCAAAAGTAATCCCAAAGGCCATTCCTTCATTTTCAACGAAATGAATACGCGCCCATTCCAACCCTATTATTTCGAAACCAGTGGCGTAACTTAAATTTGTTTTGATATAGATCTTAACACCTTGATCTATCATCAGGACCAGTAGGATGATTCCTACTAATATGTGCCACCTCTTAATTGCCATCCTCTGTTTCTAAAATTTGAACGGCAAAAATAAGCTTAATTCAACAAGTAGATTCGTTTAAGTAGTTATGATATACTTAACGTCCTTTTCGAGTGGACTTTTGCTTTTCCTTAGCAGATATGGACAATGTAGCATGAGGAACCGCTTTTAGTCTATTTTTGGAGATTAGCTTGCCTGTCTCTCTACAGACTCCGTATACTTTATTCTGAATTCTCAACCGAGCATTCTCCAGATGCTGAATCAGTTTTCTCTGCCGAGCAGCTAAAGTATGTAATCGCTCCGCCTCAGCAGTCGATGTTCCGTCATCTAATCCCTTATTCTTACTATCGCTGGAATGACCAGATTCTGAAATCTGATCTTTAATAAACTTTAGTAGATCTTTAGCTTTTTCTAATTTTTCAACAATCAATTTGTCAAATTCCTGTAGCTCAGCATCACTGTATCGTGTTTTTTCTTGAGAATCGGTGCTCATCAGTTTAGGGTTTTAAAGTCAATTCCATAATGCATTCGAAGTCCTAAAAGTTTCATAACTACCGAAATCATTTGAAATACCTGAATAAGACAGCTAATTTTAAGCCGTATTTGTTCAACCTGCAATTGAATCAAATCAAAATAACATGAAACAACTACATAATCGAGTAGATCGTAGGCTACTCATAGAGCGTCTCCATAATTCCAAGGAGCCTAAAATAACCATTTCATTTTATAAATATGCCAAGATTGGTAATCCAAAAGTATTTAGGGACCACCTCTATACCGTACTTTCGGAGATAGATGTATTAGGAAGAATTTATGTAGCTAATGAGGGAATTAATGGTCAGATTTCCGTTCCTGAACAGAAGTTTAATGAGTTTAGAGATCGACTTTATAGCATCTCGTTCCTCGAAGAATGCCGGCTCAATGTGGCTATAGATGACGACGGTAAGTCATTCTTCAAACTGGCAATCAAAATCAAAAAGAAAATAGTTGCAGATGGTATAGAAGACGAAAACTTTGATGTTACCGACAATGGTAAACATATCAACGCCATAGAATTTAACAAGCTCACCGATCAAAACAATATTATTGTAATTGACATGCGCAATCATTATGAGCATGAAGTTGGACACTTTAAAGATGCTATTAAGCCTGACGTAGAAACCTTCAGAGAATCCTTACCTATTGTAGAGAATATTTTGGAGGACCACAAGGACAAAAATGTAATCATGTATTGTACTGGTGGTATCAGATGTGAAAAAGCAACAGCATACTTCAAGCATAGAGGATTCGAAAATCTATATCAAGTAGATGGCGGGATCATCGAATATGCACGAAAGGCCAAGGAGGCTGGTATTGAAAATAAGTTCATAGGTAAAAACTTTGTATTTGATGATCGTCTGGGTGAGCGTATAACTGAAGATGTCATAGCCAAGTGTCATCAATGTGGTAAACCAAGCGACACACATACCAACTGTGCAAATGATGCTTGTCATATCCTGTTCATCCAATGTGATGAGTGTTCAAAAAAGAATGCAGGTTGTTGCTCAACTAAATGTCAAGAGTTTAACAAACTCCCAGAAGAAGAAAGAAAGTGTCTTAAAGGAAGTATGAAATTCAATGGTACAGTGTTCGGCAAAGGAAGATATAAAGCTACTAAAAACGATCTTTTATATGAGGAATGAACATATAGCCATATGGGTTAAGGATCTTGACAAGATGAGGGATTTTTATATCCAGTATTTTGGTGCCTCCTCTACTGAACTATACCAAAATTCAACAAAGTGATTCAGCTCCTATTTCTTGACTTTTGACTCCAGTACCAGAATGGAGCGTATGCACAAACCTCAGATTAATTCAGGGGCTGATCCTAAGGAAAACCTTGGTTATGTCCATTTTGCTGTATCTCTTGAAAGCACAGAATCAATAGTTCATATGACTGCCTTATTTCGCTCTAATGAATTGATAATCAAAGGAGAACCACAACCCACAGGTGATGGATATTATGAAAGTATAATCGCTGATCCAGAAGGAAATTTAATAGAACACACCGTTTGATCTCGTCCAACTAAATTTTTTATTAAACATTTAAAGAGATATTAGTGCTTTAGGCACATAATAACTTAATCATCATGAAGTCAATAGTTTTTCCTTATCTCGGTCTTGTCCACTAAAAGTATCGCACTTTAGACCAGATTAAAACAGTTAGAATAATCATTCATTTTTCCAAATATTCTTTCAAAGTGAGAGCTCCCCAGAGACAGATCTGGATTAAATTATTCCTTGTAACTGATGCTTTGGATACACCAGTCGATCCCCGCTCATTTAATCATTCTAAACTACGTACTTTGAAAAAATATATCGAACTCTTTTGAGGGGCTGTTAAAGGCGACGAAAGCAACTAAACCGAGGGTAGCGTTAAAAGAGCCCTATTCATGTTAGCTATTCCTGTTATCCTTGAGATGAGCATGGAATCGCTTTTCGCCATTGTAGATGCCTTCTTTATCGGACAGATAGGCAGTGCTAATGCACTTGCCGCAATTGGAATTATTGATTCATTCTTATTTTTTGTTTTTGCTTTAGCCATGGGTATCAGTATGTCCGCAACTGCTGTTGTAGCACGCAGGATTGGAGAAAAAGATAATGGAAGTGCCTCTGTCGTAGCGTTTCAGGCCATTCTCATTGCTATAGTTTTCTCATTGATTATTGGAATCATTGGATTCCTATACACGGATAACTTACTTCGACTTATGGAGCTTCAGAAGAGTTAATTGCCGAAGGCAGCTCATATACTCGTATTATTCTAAGGTTCAATATTATCATCATGCTCTTGTTCGCAATCAATGCAATATATCGGGGAGCTGGTGATGCCAATATTGCCATCAGAACCTTAATCTTAGCTAACGGAATTAACATCATCCTTGATCCTCGTCTAATCATGGGATATCTGTTTTTTCCAAAGCTTGGTTTAACAGGTGCAGCAATAGCAACTTGTATAGGTCGACGGATTGGAGTATTATATCAAATCTATCACCTCGTTAGCGGTGCATCTGTTATCAATATCCGATGGGGTCATCTGAAAATCAAGTGGCCTAAAATTCATAAGATCCTCAATATCTCTGCAGGTGGTGCCGGTCAACATCTTATTGCTTCGGCCAGCTTCATTTTCTTAGTTTGGATCTTGACCGCTTTGGGCAGTGAGACAGTCGCTGGGTATACTGTTGCCTGGAAAGTTCTATACTTCACCATATTACCATCATGGGGTATCGCTATGGCAGGGGCAGCCCTCGTAGGTCAAAATCTTGGAGTTAAGAAACCCGATCATGCAGAAGAGTCTGCTTGGATGGCCGCCAGATCCAATATGTATATTTTATTTATTCTATCAGTTATATTCATCCCATTGGCCAGACAGGTAATCAATATATTCAGTAATGATCCTGACGTGATCAAGCAGGGACCACTGGCTTTACAGAACATCTTATCAGGATATGTATTCTATGCATATGAGATGATTATAGGTCAGGCTTTTAATGGCGCAGGTGATACTTATACACCTACCCTTTTGAACTTTCATAGCATTCTGGATCATACAGATTCCTTCGGCCTATGGATTAGCAAACTATACCAGCCTAACGGCTATTGGAGTATATATTTCTGTTGCTGTCAGCTCCTCAATCTTGGCGATTATGGCGATTGTTATTTTCAAAAAAGGGAAATGGAAAGAGGTCTAGGTATGATTAAATAATTTGGCAATAACCTATTTCCAGCTTTTAGTATAACATAATATCTATCTGCAAGGCGTTAGCATAACTGCGTATAGATGTTGTTTTTGATAAAGGCTAATCCATTGATAAGGTATTCTACCGTGTCTTTAATTGTTCAATATGAATCCTTATTTCTCTGACAAAGTTTCTTATATTTTCGATACCTTTTGAGTATACTTCTGCCTGCAGATTGTTATGTTCTAATCGATTTGAAATTTGGATAATCTCTTCAATAGTTTGCTTTTGCCATAATTCATAATCCAAGTCATCACTTTTGTTAATTTTCATGAGCTTAGTTCTTAATTAGTATTCTATGATAGTTTGTATCTGGGTATACATCTATTTTTAGAAAATAGATACCACAAGGCAGTCCTTCAATGCTTAAGGATTCTTGATAGTAGCCTACCTTTATCTTTTCTTCATGTGAGTAATCCTTGATGGTATTACCATTTTTATTCATGGAAGTGATAGTCAATTGTTGCTCTATTAGGTTATTAAATCGAAATGATAACTCTCCGGTTCCCTGAATACTTATGAAATCATCATAAGCCTTTATGCTCTTAGTATTTATAATTGGATTATTGCGTCTTGATCGGTACAACTCCATATCTCTTAAAGTCTCAATATCTGGACAGTCTTCAATTAAGACTTCTAATGAAGAGTTGCCTTCAACTTCAAATTCTGGAAGCAGCACTACCTCTTGTTCCCCCTTAAAGATGACCGTGGTTCCACTATTGGTCTGACCATCTGACTGAAGTATTGATTTATGATAAGTGCCTGAGTTAAGTCCGGCGAGATTATTGTTGCTCTGTAAATAAGGTTGCCCATTATTCAAACAATCACCCACACCTCCAAAATCTACTATTTTAGCTTGTATCTGGTAGTTAATACTGACATTATAATCTCCACTGGATTCAATATTCATTAGAATAGTCTCAGCACTTTCTAGAAGGTCATCGATAATTGGTCTTATTGATAAAGTTTATTATAGTGTCAGAATCAATTACTATTGTCCCTTCATATCCCACAAAAGTTTCGTACCCAGATACACTATAATTCTCTTCATATTCTGCTGTTCCAACTACTGTAAAATTGATGGTTGTGTTAAATGGCTTGGTTTCGTTTAGAAAGAAAGTGTAATCCAATGTTCCTTGGCTATCCTCACTTGTTTCATCAACCACAATAGACTTAGAGTCTAATAAATTTAATAGTATTATTTGTATTGTTGTCAGAACTAACTGTGGCAAATGTGGTGCCTGAAGTAACCGATTCGCCTACAGCAAACTCCCATGGAATAGTATCAGAATTAATATTTCTTGCCTCGTCAGTTATATTGTAAAGTTTGACCTCTACCCTTTTCTCTATGAGGTTAAATATTGATTGATCTGGGACAATTATTATTTTATTATCACAGCAACCGTATGACGACTCTAAGGGGTTGTTATCTCCTTGAATAAACATAGTATAATTTCCTCCACTTAAATTATTACAACCCAGATGCTCAGTAAATGTCGCTGAAATCTGATCTCCAAAGTTAAGGATCTCGTCAACAGGTTCTGGCTTTCTAAATAATAGCCGTACCGATATATCTATAAATCCGGATACTTTTGATGAGTAAACTGTATTACTACCACATTTCAATTTTAGCCTTAATTCATATTGACCATCAGAGACATCGGTAATATCCCAATTAACATTAGTACCAAACTGCGCATCATTATGTAATTGACCCGGTGTTAGAGTAAAAGCACTGATAAAACTTCCTCCTTCTTTGGCATTTTCCAGAGAAATTTCTGATACAGACGCGAGCGTATAGTCTACAATCTGAATAGGCAATAAGTTATTGTTAGTGCTATTGATAACAAAATTGTCATTCGGCCTGGCTGGCCGTATATCTCCATATAGACAATCAAACTTAGCACTGAACTTTACTTCCTTGACTATATTTACACCATTAGGATTACCATTACTGCAGTTCTCATATGCTTGAAAAATCATATTTTCAAAAGTGAAAATAATTGGATCAAATTGTTCTACACTGACTCTGATCTCTTTTGCTGGATCTCCGTGTGGTATAGAATAATCAAATGGTCCAGGACCGTTACCCTCTGAATTCACATCCACACCAGTACTGCTACCCACCAGATACCGAGCATTAAATGTTCTATCCTCATGGCTCTCGCTGATATTACCTAACATGAAAGTAAATATTTCTCGTCCTCCAGTGGGAATACCGTCTATATAGTCATCGTCAGCTGTGAGACTCATGAGATCTCTGATTTGTGTTCTTGTTTCATTGGGACATCGAGTTTGACCCGCAACCAAGTCAAATACAGGGGTATTATAAACCGGATCTTTCTTAATATTTACTGTAAACTTATCATAACCATGAGATATCGATCCATCTCCATCATCTATTACATATCCTGTTGTGGTTTCTTCGGTAATCGTTTCTGTATTCGATTAGCCAGTTACCATCCGCAGTGAGATATTACCGCCTTCTGACAATCCACTACCACCAATCTCCATACCTATTTCTGCTGCTAAGGTGCTATCTGTTTCTATCTCAAATTCAATATATTAAGTTTCTGTAAAGCGAGACGTAGTTGACGCTTCTTCGGCCCCAGTGGTCCCATCAAAAGAAATATTCTTATCAAAAGTGGCTCTCTTTTTGAAATTCCCGTTCATCTCCAAGGTTTGCCCCCAAACTTTGATTTGATTATTAAAATCTGCCGCTTCTTCAGGCTTGGTATTAGAATTATCTCTCATCACCTTCAGTGTTGGTATATGTTGTGTTCTAATAAATCCTTCAGAATATCGGTACGTCGTAGCAAAGCTATCGGGTGCCATGATATAGTCAAGATTAGTATAAAACTTACAAGAATCATGGTCATATAAAACTTCGGTGACTGAAGAGTATAATATATTCATGGCTCCACCAATAAAAACATTCCCACTCTCCCCTACTACTCCGTGATCGCTTGAGGTTTCATAACGCTGTGTGTTAACAATCGTCTGAACCATCTCTGTGGAGCTGATGTTTCTGGTGTTATAAGCATAACTCCCTTTTAAGGATCCCTAAAATTTGGATTCATATGACAGCCCGAGACCCGTCTCATAATTGACACCTAACCTAGCATCTATCTATAGATCCTTAGCATTGGTACGTGTGCTCTGAAATCTTACCACATTTTCTATGGCATCTCCGATTTCATGATAGCTGTAGCAGCAATCTCCTGGTGGATCACGAAGTATTAGGAAGGGGAGTTCAGGAGTTACCGTACTAAAATTTCCATTGCTATTTTTTTACACCAGTTACCACAGGCGTAAGATTAAAAGAGGCATTGGCACCAGCTCGTCGATAAAAATCCTCAAAATCTATATTCAAATTTTTGGTGTAGGGAGGTAATATATTAGGTTCTCCTGCTATAAGCCCAATAGCTGTTTTACCACTATCCGTTTCATAATACTTAACATCATTAGCTTCTCCAGTCTCTATTTTAGTACTCACCTTTATGGTATCATCCATCACTGGACAACCAAATACTTGCCGATTATTATAGGCCTCTTCTTTAGCGGGATCTCCTTCAAAAACTTTAATCCTGAATATTCGTACTTGACCTTGTTCAAAGACTGTATTAATCACTTAAATCAGGACTACAAGGACCCGCCAGATCAAATGATTTAATCTGAGATTTTTCATGAAAGGTCAAATTCAATGTGGTATCATTAGAACTAATGTCTCTTGTCATGACCTCCGCTCCAAAGAAATCTGTATTGTCAAAAAATTGAATCATCTCCGCTTCATTAAATAAAGTCTGACCAGTAATAGGGTCGGTTGGAATATTTTCAAATCCTATGACTTCAGCCTTATAGATATCCGCCGGCAGCTGCGCTTGATACTGACCTCCACTACCGTGGTCCGTGACTTTCTTGCTAAAACAACCAGCTGTATAATTATCATTGTCATCAAATAATTGCTATGTAAATCTTAATTTAACATCTCCGATATATTATTCACAACCCGCTTTTACCACACCTGATATGACTCGAGTCAAAGTATCAATGAAATTCACATTGGGTATCTCTACAAGATCACCTACATAAACTGCGATCATTGAATCAACAAAAACATGATTCATATATTTCTGCTTGATAGTGTACATATCAGCCTCATTAAAATCTAATGCATAGTCACCATTTTCATCTGTTTTCGCCACTGTAGGAGATTCTACAGGAAGAATATCAAGGTTGAATATTTCAAACTGCACACCTTCTACAGGACAAGTCACAGGAGTCCCTCCGATATAATCATGGTACTATTGTTCGATGGTGCCTGTAACACTGAATACTGTCTCATCTATGAAGTCCTGTTCTTCGACAGGCGTAGAATTTACGTTCATGTTGACGACCAATGAGTCAAAATTAAAGATATGGTCACCCTTGGAGGGCTTGACAACAAATGTAGCCATCGCAAGATCTGCAGGAATCTAAGATCCGTAATACAACCCGCTTAAAGTATACTGACCATTGGGGCCTGTGATAGCTGTATAAGCCTTATTATCCTCGCCTCCTAATGGACTGACGGAAGTTCTCTCTGCAGTAATTGTGACCCCAGCAACAGGTGCCCCAGATCGGCTTCCCACATTACCCTTAATCATACCGTCAGGAGTAACTACTTGTATGGTTACTTCATCTGTATATACTGACTCTATTACATTACAGATATTGGTAGCAACTCTACGATACTTCGTCGTTTTTGCAAGATTTGGCAGTTATAACTCATTTGTATGAACAGCAGGGCTAACATCTATCCATCCTTCAACATCATCCTGCTGCCACTTGATATTATTTCCTGGAAGAGAAGTAGGATCTGCAGTAGAGGTAATCATGCCAGGTGGTAATTCTTGTGGGTTAGGAATCATCGTAGATCCAGTAATGGCTCCAGGAGTCACTCTAGGTGTGTAAGGTGTTATGGTAACCTCATTAGAATAGGAACTAGCTCCATTAGATGTAGCCTTCCTCTTGAGATTTACAGATGTATAGTTATCCATGTTGCCAGCATCACCATAATTTAAGAAGTAATGTGTATTATTACCCACTTCAAACCAGGACCCAGATTCATTTTTTCGCTCCAACTGATAGACTACTGGGCCTTGGATAGATGTAGCATCAACCTCAGAGTATACTGATTGTATCAATTTACCTGGACACTGCATGCCTGCATCAATTGAGAATCCTGGTTATAAGGTGATCTGTCCAGGATCTGGAGGTATTGTTGATACATTTACATCGAGCTTGAATTTGCCTGATGCAGATCCATATCCTTCTACAGTTACAGCATATCTTCCCGGATCTAGGTCTCTTACTATTTGTGATTGTCGATTATTGAAACCAATATCATCATTACTAGTGATCGAACTAAAACTATCGCCATTAACAGATATCGTTGACAAATCGATTAGGTATCAAAATCCGTCTCCGCATAATCTGCGCTTATTGTGACTCGCTTCATATTCCCGCTTATTTCAAATGTATATACTACGTCTCTAGAAGGTTGAGCGCCAGTATACCAATCGCCATTAACATAATCTGTATATTGAGCACCTGGATGACCTCCCGATGGGACAGAAAAGTTGGCATTGAGATGCATCTTCTACCCAATAGAGATTTCCCCAAAGTTCAATGGAGTAAAGAAGTTATCTCCATTTTGGAAGCGCCAAGCATAATTCCATCTAAATTTAGAACCATAAGAGAGCAAGTCACTTTCCTCATCTTTCTGATAAGTATGTGGATAATTGTAGATATTTTTAATTTCCTGTAACACTGCTGGTGCATCATCTGTACAATATTGCTCCCCACAATTAATCAGTTGACATCCCGATCCACCACCATCCCAATCTTTTTCCCAACTCATCACCGATTAATCAAACCGACCAGTTGTGCTTCCTTTGATAAATCCCATCCGGGAGGTTTGTAATGGCCGACATTCATCTTCTCGGGTAGGGGGTTTTGTAAAACAAGCTATATCCGTATTTAACTCTACGTTATGGTCGGTGCTGTAGGCAGTATTTAACACCAAAGTTCTTGTATTATCTTGACCTTCCGCAATCTTTCCATTAAAAGACGGATTTGATCCACCACCAGTGGTTTCAGGAGAACACCTTCCGTATCCCTGCTTAAGTACTGCTGTGATATTCACATTATCATCATTGAGCACCTGAGTATATATTCCTTGAGAGAATCCAACTATGGGACTTATATTAATTACTGTGAAAAAGGCATTAATCAATTTCATGCTAAAGAATTTTCAAGTTTTGCACTGAATGATTTTTTCCTTGGAGAAAAGGGAAATACGTGAAGAGATGATTTATTTGAGTTCAGGGTTAAATGACCTATCTCAAAAGCTCGTCTAACCAACCCTGCAGTATTTCGTGCATTTAACTTATGCATGAGATTTTTACGATGAGAAAGGGCTGTATGAGGGCTTATGAATAACTTATGAGCTGTGTCTTGTGTTGTATTTTCATATGCCATCAATTGTATTACCTCTTGCTCTCTTTTGGTGATATACATTGATTCTGGTTTGATCTGAAACAAAAAAATATATTGATATAGGAGCACTATAAGTGGGGCCTTATACCCATATTGACTGGGGTTAAGACTGTAGATAATGGAATTCTATTTGTTATAAGCTTTTTATGTTATAAGTAGGAAATGTCGCAGAAGGATTTACTTTGCATAGATCCTCATGAGGTATGTAAATCACAGTATAACGCTGGTAGCGTAGATGAGTCTAAAAAAGTACGGCAGTAGTTAAGTTAACCGTTCCACATTCTTGATAGCCCATTTGAGCAAAGCATTCTGTTTGACGTCCAAATTTAGCTTCTTACTTAAGGTCGTTCTATGTTTAGAAATAGTCTTCGAAGAGATGAATAACATATCAGCTACTTCGGCTTTAGTTTTTTGCAACGCTACCAGTCTGAAGTTCTTTTCATGCTTAGTAAGATTACTTAATCCCTTAGGTCCATTATTTAAACTTAGTAACAAGCTATGCGTTCGCAGAGCCTTAATTAATGTCTTACCTGCATGCACGTATTTGATGCAATTTACGATTTCCACTTCAGGACTATCTTTTAGCAAGTAGCCCATGACTCCAATTTTCGTAGCATTATGAAAAAACCATTCATCCTTATTAATGTGAACACAATAAATCTTGTTAGAATACCCTCTGCCAAGAGCTTTTCAGCTACCTGTAAACCAGTCAAATGCGGCATATCTATATCAATTAAGGCTATATCAGGCTCAATCTGTCTGATCTTCTGAAGTGCTTCACCTCCATCACTTGGAGAGCCAACCCATTCCATCTCAGACGAAGATATGACGAGGTCACTAATTCCTTTTCTTAGTATAAGATGGTTATCTGCATTGAATACGGTTATCTTGTAAACAGTAATTTAGGAATGATTATGTCAATGTTTGTTCCGCCACCTTGATTATTTGTAAAACTCAATTTGCCACCTTAGGTGCTTACTCTTTCGAACATCGTTTTCAGCCCTAAGCTTTTGGATTCCGCAATAGCAGAGTCATAATCAAGCCCTATTCCATTATCCTGTTTAGATAGCTCTATACTCTTAGTGAGGTTTTTTAGTTCAATTTTAGCTGCTGTTGCTTGTGAATGCTTTATTACATTACTCAACGATTCCTGTATGATGCGATAGATATTGATTTCTGCTTCTCGTTTAATAGCTCATAATATTTTCTATTTCACTATTTCTAAATAAGTTGGTCGAACTTTCAACTTTTTGTAAAATATCTTTGATAGCAGAGGTAATACCAAACTTTTCGATCTGATAAGGATGGAGATCTTGGGAAATACTTCTGACCTCTTCTAAAGTTTCCGAGATAAGATTCTGATTTTCGAGTTTTACGGAAGTGTTTTATCCAGACGCCTCTTCACTAATAATAATGAGTGTCCTATGCCATCATGTAGATCCCGGGCAATCCGTTTTCTTACTTCCTCTTGTGTAAAAAGTAGTGCTTCATCCCACTCCTTTTTGTCAATTCTTTCTTTATGCACTTTATACCATTACAAGGCAAACAATACCATTAGACCTAATGCAATAGAACCGCCAATGACATTATTTCTTTGACTTCTTAATTTTTTATACCGCTCGAATTCATAGATTTTCTTCTCTTTTTTCTCTGTTTCATATAGAGTCTGGAGCTTCGTGAGTTGTTTGACTTTTTCATTATTGAGTAAGCTATCTTTATATTGAACATGAAGCTTTTGGCTTTCGTAAGCCTGAGGGTAATTCTGAAGATCGACATATACTGCTGATAGCGCCTCATATCCAGAAGATAACTGTTCAAAAGTCTTTTTTCCTTTTGCCTTGTCAAGTGAACTATTGATATACCTCAAGACTTCTGAATAATTACCTATGCGCCTATACTTTCTGCTGATTTCTAAATTTAAGTCGGTTGCCTGTAATTTAAACCCCAGCTCTTCGCGTAGTGTCAAGCATTTGAGATAATATTCTAATTCATTCGTATCGTCACCCAATTTTGCGTATGTATTCCCAAGGTTATAGTAAACAAAGGACAGGCCCCTCTTATCATTAGTCTCCTCTCTCTTATAGTCAGCACCCGTTTAAACATCTCTAGGGCTTCTTCATATTACTTTTTTCTCCTCAGGTCAACGCCTATCTTACTCAGAACACCTCCTTCCCCATGGCGATCTCCCCAATCTTTTGATAGAGCTCTAATGCACGATATGTATACTTCTATGATAATTAATGGTTGCCTAAAATGCCCTGTAATGTCGCTACATTTATCGAAGCGCTGGCAGTTGCACCCTGGAGTCCATTTTGCTCAGCAATCTTTAAGGCCTCCAGATAATACTCTAATGCAGCAGCATAATCTCCAGAGTAATCATACACTCTGCCTGGACCATTGTAACTAAACGTAATTACTGCTGGATCATTAGCTTCTTTCGCATGTTCTAACGATTCCCTATGATAGGCTTTGGCTCCATCCAGATTTCCTCTTTGTTCAACTAAATATCCAAGGTAATTTAAACTTTTTGACAAACCTATAATGTATTCATATTCTTCATTTATTGCCCTGGCTTTTTCAAATGAATCTATGGCTTTATCATTCTGATTCAAAACTATATCGGATGCTCCTTTAAGATTATAAGGCATCGGCTAATCCTGAGAGGTAATCTAAGCTCTGAGCAAGTGCGGATGCCTGAGTGGCATATGATTGAGATTCCTGAGGAGCTGATGTTAATAGCTTATAAGATGTCCTATTGAGGATATCAACCTTTAAACTTGCCATCCTCTGCTATGTCTTGCAGTTCTTGCTTGAGACTATCTACAGTTGTAGCTGCGCCATCTATGAGGAACATAGTGCTAATAAATAGTATAAGAATGAATTGCCTTACAGGTATCATACCGAGACTACAACCCAAAACTTGTTGATATGTGTGATATAGTTTATGGAGCATATGAGCAATTTACAACTTCAAAGGTATTTCAGCTCTTGTATATTCAGAATGGGGTCTTGGGTATATTTCCATCTATTTATCCCTCAACTCGTAATCAATATGCTATTAACAAGCCCATAAAGATTAATTATACTTCATTTAAAATACTGAAAGCTATTCTCTTTTGAGAAAAGAGATTTTTATATCACAGATTTTGTCCAGGTGTCTAAGATTGCTATAAACGCAAAATAGAATATCACGGCGATCTCAAATATCTCCAAGGTGAGTAATCTTTGAGGATAGTAATAAAGCACTAAGATTCCTCCAATAAACCAACTGAGAGATACAATAAGATGTAACCAAAAGTTTTTTTTTGATTGGCTAGGATAGGCATATTTTACGGGGACAAAGTGCAGGATGGCAAAAATGATGACTATGGCTACGTTCAGTTCAAGGTTATTATGAAAAATGAAAAAACAGTAGAAAACCACAATGTTCCATAGTACTGGAAACCCTACAAAGTACTGTTCATCGGCCACCATCACACCTTTACCATAGTATAATGTAGAAGAAAGAAGTATGAGCGTCAAACAGGGAAACATCCAAATCTGTGGGACCATTTTAGCCATGTAAAAGAAATAAGCAGGCACAATAGCATAGTTGGCAAAATCGATGACAAAATCAATGTTCTTACCATCCATAGAGGGTAAGACTTCTTTTACTTGGAACAATCGAGCCAAACTTCCATCTATGCCATCAATGACTAAGCTCACAAAT
>CACLQQ010000065.1 GCA_902609095.1 uncultured Bacteroidota bacterium
CGACCGGTATCTTGCTTCTAATTGGCTTTTCTCTTAGGGCGCAGGTTAAATAGGGGATAATCCATTACAAATATCTACTGATAGATGGTTAGAGATTGAATGAGCAGGAGTCGGTGAATTCTTAATCGTTACTGATAGTCTATATTTTGGTCGTTCATCTAATTCGATTGAGAGTTCCATGGACCCATTGATGCTTAAGTTATTTGGATATTTACCAGGACAAGAACCTAAAACGCTATTGGGTGTGGCAACGACCCCAGGACAACCTTATAATCTCGCTCCTTGGAAATATGAGGGAATCGAAGGCCAAGAGATTGATGAGATTCAAAATATTATCAATAGCAATGTTTATGACGGAGATGTGATAGATTGGGTGTTACTGAGCTTAAGAATCACACCAGCATTATCTTCTACTGTATGTACCAAAGCTGCATGGTTAATGAAAGATTGATCTGTACAGTTAACGAATTTCTTTGATTGCTGCAATCAGGAAATTGATGAGTTCTATTTGGTGATAGAACATCGAAATCACCTGGCTGTTATGTCACCAATTCCATTAAAAGTAACAGAGGAAGGTATAATCAGCTATGATTTCAGGACGAATGAATCATATCGTTCACTCTTAGGTTCCACACAAAAGATAATTTGCCCAGATTTGTTTGCCATGTATGCATCTAACGGTGAACAGATATTATCTCCTGAATCGTCTCGAGATATCAACTCAAATGATAATGGATTCTGGGCCATGTATAATGGTAAACACAGCGGATACTATACCCAAGACTTTGATCTCAATGGTGATGTCAACGTGCATGATAAAGCTTTAAAGGTCGGAAATAATGGTGTTTTTACTGACGTCGAGACGCCATTTAACTAATCGTTTACCCCAATTTTCAACTTTCTACGTTGACTTATAGTGGATATAGCTCTATTTTAAGGTAATATATTAAGATAATCTCTAATAACCGGTCTAAGCTGATCAAATTTATGGCTAATGAACAGTAAGAAAAGCCTGTATGGTCTCTTTTTTTGTTTTGTTTTTATTGTACTATCGTCAACTACATTATGGTCGACGAATGATGATATCTACACGGATATAATTTTAATTAATGGCACGGCTGTTTTAGTGGATTTTGATTATAAGGGGGAGATCATAAAAAAGTATTCAGAAATACCATTTTATTTTTCTTCGTATATGTCTCATGAATCAATTGTGAGAAATTCCACTATTAAGTACAAAGGTCTTTCTTTAAGTAAACCGCACAAAGTGTTTGACACAGGTCATTTTTTATCAGGTCAAACTGGAGATAGGATAAATGGTACGTATACCGATTATATAGATCATCCATTGAATATTGCGGGTGTATATCAGATATCAAGATCTATTGGATTACCACCATTATCTGCTGTTCGACAGAGAAGTTTTTTTGAGCTAAGTCAAAAATAACACATATTACGTTTTTATTAATATATGATTGTGCTACCTTCGTAACATCTCGCGTCTAAAGAAGTCTGGCCAATTGAAAGATTTCATTTCTATTGAGCCGTTTAACGCTCAAAATGATGAAACCTTTACGAGTAGCGCTATACGTTACAGTTTTAATAACAATGAACTCACCGAGAGTTCAAGCACAAAGTTGTGATGCAGATACAGTTTTTCGGACATCTTATTTGTTATTAATAATTCTGGCGATATAGACTCCAACGAGTACTTACTCTTTGAGCAAATCATTATAGCATCAATTCAGAGTGAATGTCTAATATCACGCAGCGCTATTATGCACTATGGAGGCGCTTTTGGGCAAGAGGTTTCAATTGAATATGATTTTGCTTCTACGCACTCTATAACCTCTGTAGTTAGTCAGTTTTGTTAGATGCCTTCATGTAACGAAGGAGATGATGACTTAAACGCAGCTATGGATAGTGCAAAAGTATTTTTCAATAACGGTAGTTTGACATATTTACCTGAAAATGAATTGAAGATCATCATTTTTAGTGATGCCTTCTCTGGTTTTACTTGTGGGCCTCCAGATAATTTCACTAATTGTTCCCAGATAAGCCCATATACAGCTATAGATGCATTAAAATCTTCACCATTTAACGCAGAGGTGACTGTAATTGGTGCAATAACTGAATTTTAAGCTGAGGCTAGTAAGTTAGCTTTATATGCTTCTCTGAGAGGGTCTTTCGATGGAATCGTATTAGATACTGCATTGTAATTCCACTTTTGATGAATGTATCCTTCCAAGAAAATATATACCAATGGCCTTAACGGATCCTATAGGGGCAACAGTCGATACTATTACTTTCTACGTCAGTTGTGGAGTTCAGATTGTTCCTGCCTTAGACATAATAGTCAGTGCTGATACAACTATCTGTAGTAATCTCAATGGAAGTGCAGATATCACGGCAATGGCACAATTGGCGGGACAGCTCCATTCACGTATGAGTGGGATATGTTATTGGGATTCGGACCGGATAAGACTGTTAACCCGATAGTTACTACTGCTTATACCGTGACTGTTATAGATGTAAATATGTGTATTGCGACTGGAATGATTATGGTAACAGCAGATAATAGTTGCTGCGACCTGATGCTGTTACTTGATTTAACCGGTGATGCAAACTTTTGTGAAAACTTGAGAAGTTCCAATAATTACGGCTCAAATGCAAAATGGTACACTATCTATTATTTAGACATGGAATAATGGTCTATCAGAATGTCAATTTCAAGAAGTCGTACCAGCATCCTACCACATACATTGTTACTGCCGCTAATGCTGCAGGATGTGTACTGATTGATTCCATAAGTGTGACACCAATAATATGTGAAGAATGTCCAGCGAATGCAGGATATCCTCAAGATCCTCAAGAAATCTGTTCATTAAATGGAGAGTATAGCATATTTACTGAACCGAACTTTGGTATTATTTTACCAGCGGGCTTTTAAATAGTATATATTCTTAGTAATGCTGATTTAGTTGTCTTAGACTATAGCATTGGATCCACGACATTTACTGTAGATGAACCTGGTCTTTACAGGGTTCATACGCTCATTGCAGAGGTTACAGACCCTTCAGACCCAGACTACTTAGATCTTAGTATTATTATTATAGGGCAATCTGATTTATTCATTATTGTTAATTGCTTGATAGATCATGAGATATGTGCAGATTTTGATTTTGTGGGCTGTCCGACAGTAGCATTAGATGATGACGACATTATATGCATGGATGTTGAGAACTCTATTAATTTATGTTCTGATGGATTGGACAATGATGGAGACGGTCTTATTGATTGTCAAGATGAATCATGCTCTGGCTCTTCATCATGCATGGAAAACAGCCTATATACTTGTGTTGATGGTATCGACAATGATGGGGATGGCCTAATCGATTGTCAGGAAGCCATATGTCAGAGTTTCATTGTATGCGCAGAGTATAGTGTTGCTGGCTGTACTGATGGTTTTGACAATGATTTTGACGGATTAATTGATTGTGCCGATCGACACCGCCAAGAAATATTAAACAATATATGTTCTCCAAGCGAATCGACCTTGGCTCTATGCAGTGATAGATTAGATAATGATGGGGATGGCTTATTAGATTGCGAAGATTCAGATTGTGGATTTGTACAGCTTCAAGCTTTTCAGGCTAATGCCATTGATTATGTAAATATAATAGATGCTATATGTCCGGGAAATAATAATGGTTCAGTTGAATTACTCGGGCAATTAAATTCTAGCCAATATCAATATAGCTTGAATGGTGGCGCTAATCAATCTGATCCTAACTTCGTCAATTTGGACTCTGGGAGCTATGAGCTAACTATTACTACATTAACCAATTGTAGTATTTTATTTGAATTCTTTGTGGATGGAGCAGATTGTACTGAAGTCTGCAATGATGGCATAGATAATGATGGTAATAGTCTCGCAGATTGTTTGGATGGTGATTGTGGAACCTTAGGGTTTTCAGGGTTTATCAATACAACTAACCCAACATGCCCTAATATTAATGATGGTACAATAATTATAGGAGGTGCAAATGAAGGATTTGCATACGAGTATAGTGTATTGAATGGTTTGGATTATCAGTCATCTCCAATATTTGAAAGTTAAGTCAAGGAACTTATCAAGTAATGGTAAGGACAGAGGAAGGATGTATATATAGAGAGCAGATTCAATTGTCTTATACTCTGTGTGTTGAGGTATGTGATAATGGTCTTGATGGTGCTATCACAGTAGAATTAGTCACGTGTGATTCTACAATTAGTAAAAAGATATTGATAGGAGGCCAAGTTGGAAGAATAAGCTATACATATAGCATAGAGGAAGGTGAGGGTTTCCAAGACTCTCCAGATTTTATGGCCTTGATAGGAGGGAGTTATATTGTGATAGTACGTACGAAGTCAGGTTGTGAATTTCAAGAAGAAGTCATTATTGCCACTCCTCTGTGTGTTGAGGTATGTGATAATGGACTTGATAATGATGGAGACGGCCTGACAGACTGTGAAGATCCAGATTGTGGATTAAATAAAGAGCAGTTTTCTTTTGAAACAATTCTACCAACTTGTTCAGATAAAAATGATGGAACGATAATTGTCGTAAATACTCGATCTATTGATAGTTTTCAGTACAGTATCGATAATGGAGAAACTTTCCAATAGAGTCCTTCTTTCTCTGGATTGATTATATCTCAAGATAGTACCTCACGAGGTTTGCAGTTATGGTGATGAATTTTAATGGTTGCACCATAGAATTATTTACCACCTTGGAATCCAATTTGTGTCGAGACCTACCTATAATGGAAATCTGTGACAATGGCATAGATGACGGTGGTGATGGATTAATAGATTGCTCTGATCCTGATTGTACACCTGTTGAAGGAGATTTTACCATTGAGATACATAAATGCTTCTTGTGGAGATTTAGCAGATGGTAGTGTATCAATCAATCCGAATAATACTGAAGCAGAATATAGCTATAGTATTAACAATGGAGTTACAGTTCAAAACAGTGGGTTGTTTACAGGATTAGGTGTAAGTACAGGTTCTGGAACAGAGATGTACATTATTCTAATCGAAAATCAATTTGGCAGTAGTTTAAGTATTGATGTTGAGATTTCAAAAGAAGAATGTGAAATAGACTGCACAGATTTTGTTGTGCTATTTAATCTTTGGTTAAATCTATTTCGAGGTTCGACTGACGAAGCCTCGCCATAAAATAATAGCCAAATAGGTGTATCACAGAAATATGAAATACTCCTGTAATACACTCTGGCCAGAATAGGCTACTTGTACTTTCCTCGATTCAAAAAAGACTAGTGAATAGATCGTCAAAGTACTCTCCATCATAATCATATTATAAACTTGACTATGGATGGTGAAAAAGAAAACAATGATCAGTACTATTACCACTATTAGTGTCAAGTGATAAGCAATCTTTTCACGTCCTCTTTTAGATAATACTAGTGACACCACTCCCATCAACGATAGGGTTACATTAGGTAATGCTTCATCAGACTGACTTAACGTATACAACACTGAGAGTAGAATACATAATGTTATAACCGCTATAATAAGTCTCTGATATAGGAGCTTCACCGAAGTCTCAAAACTATTTTTTCCTTCAATTACTGATCAGTAAACTTGTTCTCCAAATATTCTAAAACTATAACTGGCATAAAAAATCAATTCCTTATCAAGAACAAAGACTTACAATTGATGGACCAGATAAAATAATTGATTCGTACTAACTCATTGGTAATCTGACCTCAGAACACACTCCTCCTAAGTAACTATCTGTGATGTGAATGGTTCCCTGCATGCATTTCAACAATCTTTTTGGAAAGAGCAGAACCTATTCCTAGACCCTTATAATCGACATAGTTAGTATGACGATTAAATAGTTCAAACACTTCATTTCGCTTATCCGGATTTATACCAATTCCGTTATAACTAATCCTGTAGCAAAAACATCCTCTACGTTCAAAACAACGGATATGAATTAAAGCCTTTGAATCACGAGAAGAAAACATAAGGGCATTACTCAATAAGTTAGAAAACAAACGTCTTAATAAGTCTAGCTCACCAAATACCCTATCAATATCATAATCTATCGATATAGTGGAACCAATATATGTCTGTGATTCTTCAGCTTTTCTTGATTCTATAAGTGGATTGAGGGATATCATCTCTTTTATAGGGTCTTGTTGAGATACGCTACTTAAGTCGTCCAGTGCATCAACAAGATTCGACATCTTTTCACTATTGATAGAGATCATATTCAAATAATCTTCAATCTGATCTTCGGATAGTTCCTTCCTTTGTTTAAATATTAAATTTACGAAAGACTTCATAATACGCATGGGTGACTTTAGCTCATGAGACGCTCATGAAGTGAAGATGTCAAGGTTCGTATTGCTCTCGATATAATTCTGAAGACTTTCTTTCTGTTGTTTAAGATCTTCATTTTGTTGAACTACTTCAGCTGTTCGGTGATCTATTACCTCAGGCGATTTGCAAAAAAATAGCTAAGTACAAAAACGAGTAATATATGAGAAATTCCTGCAAAACACTCTGGCCAATAATTCTCACTCAGGTAAAACCCCTCTTCTCTCATGGCCTGACGGAATAACAATAATTCCAAAAGGATTATAATTACGTAACCAAATTGTATTCTTCTGTCCGTATAAAAGATAAAACTCCAAATCGTCAATGTACATCCTACTATGACTGTACTATACAACTGACTTGTTACGGTGTAATAAGAAGCTACATAAAAGAGAATAATAGAAGATTGAAAAAAATGATATGAAATCTTCTCTTTCTAAAATTTGGATAACATATAGCATATGGCACCAATTGAGAATAATATCAATTGGTGCATCATTCTATCAATGTTTCATTTTTTCAAGTGAAACATCACCTTGAAACTCGAGAAACCTATGATTATAATCATCAGGCGCCCGAGTAGGTTTTTTACAGATTTTTCAAAATTGGTCATCGATCTCGATAGTTATGCCTTAATCTAACTTTGGGGATAATTTTGTACATTTTTCTTAATTAAAAACATAATCATTGAATTAGAGGTAAAATCAACATCTTATTAATACAGTCATCATCACGGAGTGAGTAAAGTGTACTATACCTCAAGGAGAATGAATTTGTCTTTTATAAAAATATGAAAGCCATAAAAAGCGCACGAATAATCGAATTCATTGTCCAATATTTTGAAAGCCTGCACCATACATTTAAATTTATTTTAGGTTATGTGAAATAAGAGCAATAGAGGCCATTAATAGTTTCATGCATTAAATAGATAAGCATGAATAAATGGAATTCCCTGAATAATAGCTTATGATTATCGTTCTGTCTGAGTAGTATAAGTACTCTCAAAGATTTTATCCGCATTACCAGTGGCAAAACCATCTCGTCGATGTTCTCTACCAATCTCTGTATAATCTATGCCCACAAAATGTGGTAAAACACTTCTTTCTGCAAATTCCACATAACTACCAGCTATTTCCTCTGTCTCGCCACCACTGAATGATGCAGTAACCTTACCTGCCACAGAGCTGGTCTGTCGCAATAATCCATCTGGGCTAACTTTAATCTCTCCACCACTATCGTTTAATTTAACCCCAATGTCTTTGAGAAAAATATTGAAAGACTCTAAGCGGTCATATCCATCAGGTAGCTCATGAACACTTATGGTATAATGGTTCAGGTAATATCTATTATAGATGACCCATGCTGCATATTCACTTTCTTCTAATAAGGCCTTATAATCACTATAGCACACTAAATCCCATAAGGGTTTATGAAAAAATTCACCTACAGCCACAGGATCGTCCAAGTCAAGATCATCAACAGGATCTTGGTTAGTGCTGTCTACATACTTTTGAATAATCGACTGGCTTTGAGTTGATAAATCCTGAACTCGTAATTCACTTATGAAGGCACGTGGATAATGAGGCTCTGGAGGTGCATACCAATAGGCGTCTAGTCTCTTGCTTTCAAAAAAATAATGGTCACGTTTTTCGTAACCATAATGAAGAAAAATCTTTTCGAATGAATTGATTCCAAGATGAGGTAAGCCTAATGTTCTGAACGCTACATGATCATTAATAATCTCGCTTTGATCAGCTACCAAACCTCTATCTACCATAGCCGCAGTAATTCTCTTAACATCTGGGACTCGCTCTGAGTATGGCGTAAAGAGCGCATCAAAAATCTTATCTAAAGGTCGATCGGAAGTCAGTTTCATGATCCTAAATATTGATATTAATTACTTTTTACAAGTTCACCATGTTTCATCACTAAATCAACATCTGATAGTAGTGATATCCATCTAAGAACATCTCCTTTAATTGCTATAATATCAGCATACTTGCCTTCTGATATAGTACCATATTCGTCATCTACTCCAAGTGATTTTGCTGGCCAATAGGTTGCAGCCTTAATAGCATACATGGGGTCAATATCAAACTCATTCACCCAAACATCCAGTTCATGCCAGGTAGACTGACAATGGAACTTCATGGGTATTCCACTATCAGTTCCAATCATTAATACCACTCCTGCATCTAATAATTGCTTAACCTTTCTTTCGAGAGTAGGCCTACGGATGGGGGTTAGCTGAAAGTAAGGTAGTCTCCCTGGGTACTGTATAGATTGCTCGATATCCGCGATGATTTCCTCTGGTAAGTCCAGATGCCAACAATCGTTATCCAGCGATTCTGGATTGTCCCTGAGATACTCATAATTGTATAGACCCTCAACAGTAGGAGTCCAGTATAATGGGCCCAGGTTCATTTGAGCAGTTCGTTCGTTGATAGCAATCATCACATCCTCAGGGTACTCTGGAGCTGATGATAAACCCGTATGCTCAAAGCAATCAACTCCAGCCGCTAACCCTCTCCTGATTTCTTCTGGTCGATGACTATGTGCGACCACAGTTAGTCCATGCTTATGAGCTTCTTCTACCACAGCTTTAACCTCGTCCATAGTCATCTGATCTTGATCAATTAGCTTTATGCAGTCCACTCCAGATTCTGCAAGCTTTCTGACTTTAGCTTTAGCATCCTGAACACCTTTAACACCCCAACGAAATGCCTCTGTACCCGGATAAGGTTGATGTTGGATGAATGGACCAGACATATACATAGTTGGACCAGGTAATTCTCCATTATTAATTCGGTCTCTTACTCTGATACTTGACGCTAATGGGGCTCCCAAGTCTCGAGCACTTGTTACACCTGACTGAAGCAACTGATGTGCTGAGGCTGGCATGATAATATCTGCTAACTCATTGAGATAAGTGGTATCCCAGTGGCTATAGTCACTATGGCCATTGATCATAAGATGCACATGCATATCCCATAGACCTGGCAATACTGACATTCCCTCCGTCGAGATGACTTCTAGATCATCTGGTATAGTCAAGTTGCCTTGATGGCCCACAGCTACGATCTTATCGTTCTCCACTATGATAACACTGTTATGGATAGGCTCGCCGCCAAATCCATCTATTAAAGTTCCTCCAACTAAGGCTTTCCTTTGACCCTCAGCCAGAGTCATGACGCTAATCATCAAATAGATCAGAATAAATTGTTTAGTAAGTTCCATTAGTTACCCATATTAGTTCTTTTTTCTGGAATCGTGAATAGCTCCTTCTGTCTTCCATCAAGGAAGTAGAACCGTCCATCTTGATAAACCCCATCTTCTTCCAGCATGATTCTTACAATCTTACCATTCCATTCAGGCACCTGAGTAGCGGCGAATAGTTCTATAGAGTAGGCTGTGTTTTGGAAAAGTGGATAATCTCCAGGGCCCTTTACGCCCTGCTGCTTATCCCACATACCTATAGTTGGACCAGCAGCATGGCCATGAAAACCAATCGGATGTGTATAGATGGAAGCTGTTAACCCCTCAGATTTAGCTTGATCGAGAGATCTCTTTAATATTTCATTACCCGTAGAACCTAACTCAAAATGAGATGTTAGAATATCTTGAACTCTATTGCCGTTAGCAAATGCGGCCTTCAATCCTTTTGGCGCATCCGTTTCTCCAGGCTTTAGCACATAGAAGTGTTGTTGTTGATCCGTATTGAGCCTTAAGTAAGTAATCCCAAAATCCACATGTAATAAATCGCCATGCTGGATGACATCCTGATCTGGACGCTTACTAAATGACCGTAGAAACTCATTGTTTCCTATATCTGCTCGTTGTACTGATACTGATGGGTGAAACCATGTCTGTAAGCCTATATCAGATACTCGCTGACGCAACCACCAAACAACATCATCAGTAGCAGTAATCCCAGGATGAATCACTCGTTCTGACAAGCCTTCTCTTAAGATTAGGTGCCCTATTCTGCAGATCATAGGATACATCTCTAGCTCTAATTCGCTACGAGTCTCTAACCAAGCCACAGCAAGACGTTCTGATGAGATAACCTTATCCTGACGAGATTCAGGGAGGTAAGACATGAAGCTCTCATATTCTGACTTGACCAATCCATCTGCCAGGCCATAATTACTTGAATAATTTAGGGCAATTTTCTCAGGATTTTTTTCTGCGATGATATTCATCAACGCTTCCCATTGATCTGGATAGACATCTACATTCCACTCTCCCTTGAGGAGTCGTCCAACACTATATCGAGCAATTGCAATTTTATCCAGGGTCTCCCCATTATCGTAGAACACCATAATGGTTCTCCTACGAGCCGCAAGCCATGTACTCGGCAGTATGGTTTTCATGATTGGATCCTCATTATATTCTCGTGAGATCAGGATCCACATATCTATGCCCTCTCGACGCATAAGTTCAGGCAAGAGATTATCTAATCGATCTTCGAGGATCTTATCTATTAACTCAGATTGCTTTTCAACTGATAGTATTTCTGGAAATATATCTTGGCATTCTATCTTTTGAACTCCAAGAATAAGTAGGGCAAGTAAAAAGTACTGGAGTAGTTTTTCTCTCATAGTTTACTAAACAAATTCATCTAACAAACTACACAAAAAAATTTCAATTTAATTGGTTAGGATTAAAAGTCTGACATAAGCCATTTCTCTCATACCTACTAACTGGGTTCTGAGATATGCTAAGGCTTTAGCTATGTGATGTTCCACAGTTTTTACTGATACATCCAACTCAGAGACAATATCTTTTTATTTCATTTGTTCAATCCTATTCATAATGAATACTTGACAACATCTTGGAGATAATCGATTTATTAATTTATATATAATTTTTTCTGTCTCTTCATAGTAAGTATCCTCTTCTACGCCACAGGAATTGTCTACTAAAGTCTCTTCTAATTCAACCATGTATTTCCTGTTATCTCTGATATGGTTCAATGAACGATTTGTTACGCATCTCGATAGATATGCTTTGAGTGATATCTGCATGTTAAGATTTCCTCTTTTCTTCCAGATATTACGGAATATGTCCTGAACAGTATCTTCAGCTTTGACGTAATCTTTAGCGTATCTCAATGCTTTATTGCAAAGCACCTCATAGTATGTATCAAATAAATAATCCATGGCAGAGGAGTGCCCTAAGGCAACTTGCCTTAGGACCTCAATCTCGTTTTCTGTTTATAGGGTGTTAAAGAGACTTGTATTGGTTGGTCTAAGTTGATAAGAGGTTTGGTATTGATTTTTCATTTTTACCCGTTTTCCTATGAATCATGTCATATAGATAAGGGCACATTGAGCTTGTTCGGACCGGAATTAGATGATGGAAGCCTTGAGTTCGATTTTTGGAAAGGATCGTTAGATTTTTGGTAATTGGCCTGAAAAGATATTCGGCTTTAAATAAGTATGTGGGTATTTGACAAAGTATTTTTAAAATTTCAGGAGAAGTAATTTTCACCTTTGAGTTCTAAGGCATAAGACACTTCTTATAAGAGTATGAAATTTTATAGGCCTCAAATAATTTGACTTTATAATATCTTAACTAACAAATGTAGTTGTTAGATGTTAATCCAATCAATGATTCTACTTTCTTTTAAAGCAAAAATCTACTCATTACTTTTTTTATAGGCTAAATGATCAACAGTACATACATCATCAGAGATATTAGTCCAACTATTTTCTCAATTTCGTAAAGCCAATCGTTATACTCTGACGACATACTGTTATCAACTCATAATAAATTATCAATTTCAGCATGATTCGCATGGGCCTTATTCTTTGATTCGTCGACTGAGAGTTTTTCGATTCACGCCGAAAGCCTCTTCTATATCAAATGGCTTAGTCAACTAATGATGTTCTCCATATTGTAATCCTGTTAGTCTAAATCTCTAAAGTTCTTTTGTAATGTGGAATAGGCCTCTAATCCAATGAAGCGGTGGTCCCCTTCTTTTTTCTTGATTCTTGGATGAATCTTTTAGTTCGTTTTTTGTATCTTCTGCCAGTAATAGTGTATTGGCCTGGTATAAAAGCAACTCTTATTATATGTGGGACTACCCCTTTAAGCCCACTACATAGGTTATTATCTTACTGGCATCATATCCATAATAGATTTGGGCTTTCTCTGATGGTATGGGAAATAGGGCTTTGATATTTTCCTTTCGGTGTGTATTTGTTACCCTCTGGATTATCAACTTACCCTTATAGGTGTCTTTATATCCTTTGTATAGCATTATCTGTCTTCCTTTAACATCATTATCTCTCATCGTGCTGTAAGTATCTACCAGCCCCATGACCTTGTGATAGTCATAGATTACAATCATCTTATATATTACTTGTGAGAGTCTTGAGTGCTTTGTCTATTTCTTTTCTTTTGTATCGGGTTCTTGATCCGATCCTATAGGCTTGTAAAATTCCTCTCTTACCCCAATCGTATCGGGTTTGGGTGCTGATACCCAATAGATGTTCCACTTATTTACCTGTGAGGTATTCGGGGACCTCCTTTTGACTCTTTTCTCTTTCGTCTAATAAGCTTTCAATACCAGTGAGTACTTCAAGAGCAATTTCATTTACTAATTGGCTCTTGGTCTGAAAGGTGAGTATTATATTTTCCATATGGATCATTATTTGTTTTGATTCAAATAGAATGTTCATTACTCATTCATTGATGAATACTTATTTCTTTATCTCTAACTATTTAATTATATGGGATATATCAGTTTTACTTAGAGTGTCATGACGTTCAAGTAGTCTCTTTAACGTCTTATACTCAGTATTTCGAGACAATGGTTTTTTGATTTGAGTAAAAACAATTGCATTGAGGACATTTATTAATTCACTGGTATTATTTGGATTATGGAATTTAGATTTTATACTGTCAATAATCCTTAAGTGATCGAGTAATTTAAAGCGTTCAGTTGTAAATAACTTTAATGGTCCAATTGGTGAATCTCCCTCTAATCCTTCAATTTCAATTCTTCTTTTCAATTCCTTGTGAATTAATTTTGCCACTCGAAGATTAAGTGTGCCTTCATCTGACAACACGGTTTTTTGATAGTTGATGTTTTTCAAATGTAAAACGACCGTCATCAGCGTTGAGGTGTTCAATGTCTGTTACTTCAAAGACAATGTGATTATATGGATCTTCAATCGGTATTCCCTTTACTTCCATGAAGTATGAACTCAACTCTAATAGTTCATATTTTTTGAGTTCAGATACATATGATGAGATTCTGAATAGCTTTTCTATCAACCTTTCTATTCTGTCTTTTTCGGTTGACCATACATCTGGATTATTGTCCTCTATCATAACTTGACTACTTTAGTATTACCCCCTTTGAAATACTCCACATCTGCAATTTTATTGATAGTGTCCTCTTTTGTGATTTTGAGGTACTTCATGAATGACTTCTCAGTTTGGTGACCATATAGTTTCATGATGTATTGAGTCTCTATACCTGAAATGTACATATTCGTTATGGCGGGTCGTCTTGAGGTATGGGTTTTGATTAAATCATGCTTTGGTACTGTAGATTTTACTTTCATTCCACCTTTTATCTTTTCTAATTCTATAGGTTCTTAAGTCTGATACACTATAACCTAAGGCCAAGAGTCCTTTTATTCCTGCTGAACCTAATGAAATACCAAAACTTAGTAATAAATCGTCAATAAACCCCTTCGTCGCCGCATCCTGTGCATCTACTGGGTCTACTACATTCTTAATCCGTTGATTAGCCAAAGAATCCCGTGATAATACTTCTGATAAACTTTGTAACTCATTAGTAGGGTCCCCATCAGCCTCATTCTTAACCGTATCTGCCATCATCGACGTCCGTGATGTATCCGATACA
>CACLQQ010000066.1 GCA_902609095.1 uncultured Bacteroidota bacterium
GGGCCACTAAGAGCCATCCCTATTCTTTTCATACCATAATCAATTGCTAATACTCTACCCACATATGATTCTTAATACGGCACAAAAGTATATAATTCCAAAAGATAGATGAATTTAAGTCTAAATGACGGCGCATATCCATGTCTCTAAATAAAAAAAGACCCTCTCCACCAGTGTGGAGAAGGGTCTCATCCCAAAAACAGTAAAATCTTTATACCGCAGTGGTAGGTGTAGTTCTCTTATTTCAAGACCACCATGCGCTTAGTATCTGTAAATCCTTCAGTTTCAAGAGTATAGTATAATACTCCAGATACTGCTAAGTCTTCTTTAATTAATTGTATGGTATTAATTCCTTTGTCGAAAGAGCCACGAGTTACCTTGATTAACTTACCTGTTACATCAAATATAGATAGCGTTGCATTTGATGCTTGAGGTAATTTGAAGGTGACCATAGTCAGATCAGCAAATGGATTCGGTGTGTTCTGATATAATTCAAAACCAGCATCAGCTATGTCGGTACTGTTGTTAAATTTAGCAACCATGTTCATAGTTTCTAACTGTGCATTGTAAATCTCAGCTGTAGTTACTGAAGAATTCAGTCCTAATGCGTTACTAAGAGTTCCAGACTGTATAGCCTTGAAATTTAATGTCATTATCGACTGATTAGCAGCTACTGACTGTGCATTGACATCGTTCCAACTGATGGTGATGATACCGTCATTTACCTTCGCAAATGATACATGCTCTGGAAGTATATTCAGCTCGTCGCTATCGACCCCAGCAAATATCAAGTTGGATGCGTCAAACTCAGCCGTAAACTGAAGACCTACAGTATTGATATCGTTCACTACTCGTAATGGTACTGAAATAATGTCACCCGCAGCATAACTGTTATTAGCTAACTCTACCTCAAAGATGCTTCTGCTCCGAGCTAATGTACTCGCAGCGTCGGCAGAACCGTTTACATCACCCACTTTCAATCCTATGAAATTTACATTCATATTAGACTGAAGTGCAGATATGTCATACTTCTCGACTACTGCCTCACTTAATGGATCAGTCGCATCAGAGAACTGATATTGCGCATCCACGAATCTCCAAGATTCATTATTCGTAAATTCTGAAGTTATTCCCAGAATTACACTTCTCAAGTTTACTAAATCAATCGCAGAAACGTTTCTATCATTATTGATATCAGCAGCTATGATCTTGTATGCTGATCCAAGATCCGCCATTCCTAAAATATATCTCTGGATTAACACTAAATCAAGAGTAGATACACCGTTCAAGTAATCGTCATTACTTACTGGATCAATCACATACTCTCCTCCAACTGGCATGGCAGGAAAGGCATAAGATCCTGATACATCTGTGGATGTTGCATCAAGTGCATTTGCGCCCTGATTACCACCTAATAGGTCAACAACGATATCCGGGACAGCATCCGCACCCTCCGTTCTAATCGAACCTGTAATGAATGCATTTTGACCAGTTCCCTGGTTGTCACCAAAACCATCACAGGCTCCTGAATTATCCTGAAGGGTTACAGTTACTGTAGTGAAGTCTTGTAAATAATCGCCATTCCCCAAATCAATGAAAGCATAGAAATCTACATCTACATCAGGTCCATTGACAAAATCGTTACATTCAAAAGTTATTGAAGAGGCAGCTTCTTCAAAAGTTCCTCCCGAGCGCACAATAGCTATTTCAACATCATCATAACAAGGATGCTCACTTTTATTATTAAGATCATTGGCCCATATAGTAACCATGCCCGTACTCATTAATACAGTTGATACATCTACAGCAAAAGGAGTTGGCGCCTTTATATTGGATACAGTGAACAAATAGCTGCATGAATTTCTATTACCACACCTATCAATTACGATCCAAGTAACCTTATGTGTTCCTGCAGGGAATGTACTGCCTAATGTAGCTATACTTTCACCAGAAGCTTCTGCAGCGGTGATTAGATGATCTAAGTCCTCTGGCTGAAAATCATATGTTCCGTCATTAAATGCATCAATTTTTGCACTCCATATTAACTCATCAGCTTCGGTACATTCATCAGATGCAGATGCAGTTAACTCCACAAATGCACCATCACATTCTGTAGTCTCAACTAATACATCTTCCTCACAAGTAATAGAAGGACCCACTGGGTCATTTACTTTGATGATTTGCGTATAAGGCACCACATATGAATCACTATTGTGATCATTGCTACACCAGTCTATCACATTCCAAGTACGGATTAACTTGAAACAAGATTCAGCTTGTGGGTCGTCTTGATTGTTAAATCTAAATACTTGATCCTCATAACTTGTCCCAAATAACATACATGCACCAATTGGTGCTTCTGGTACTCCGAACATCATGACCGTTAAATCCTCTGGCAACATACACGTGGTTAATAGTGTATCTTCTGCTGGCCAAATAATATTATCTGAATCAAAAGTGACCGTACTATTTATTGTGATTACCTGCTCACAAACCTCTGATCTATTGCCACTTGCATCCTCTGCATAAAAAGATCTTACGATTTCGCCTGTATTACATTGATCGAACTCACTTCCAATCTTAATGTATATGTTGGGATCATCACAGTTATCAAAAAATAAACCATCAAGCAATGTAGATATATCAATTGATGGATCAACATGATCAGGATGAACGCCAAATGATTCTTGGCTATGTTGTCTTACAATTCTACCAAAGAGGTCTCCATAATAATCTTTAGATGGATCAGTAATTACATTAAACCATACATCAAGATCTTCTTCTGGTACTGATGGTAATGGGAGTTCACAATCAACTATTACGTCAACAGGACAGATTATAGATGGTCTTGTCTTGTCCTGAACATCAACAGACACCATACACTCATTTATATTTCCTGCATGATCTTCTGCTCTAAACACAACCATAACATCGTTACCATCGTCAGAACAACAAAACCAAATATCGCTCTGACAAAGATCATCCCTATGGATACCATTTACTGCAGGATTAGAGTCAGGTATGATACGAGCATACTGTGCATAGTAATCTGCTCTTTCACAAGCAAAAGTATTACTCAATTCTGCAATTGCTACCCAGCCATCGTCATCAGTATCTAGTACATCAAACGTTTCTAAATCGTCCATTCTAACGACACATGTAGACTTAAGGCCACAGTCATCATAAGTACCGTTATCAAATGATGAGGCAGGTACCTTTACTAAGCCTTCCTCTTCAGATCCTTTAGTACCAGAAATACCAACAACTAATTGATCTTTGCATATTGTAACCGGTGGTGTTTCGTCAAAAATATCAACTTGTATAGTATCCTTTCTCGCGTTATGACACGCATCAAATGCTGTATAGACTACATAACTGCGCCCAAAAGGAAAATCAAATTCTTCATCTGAGTCCATATCTCTGTCAGGCCCAATTATAGTCCAATCAGCGTCATAGACTACTCTTTCAATTTCTATGTCAGAATCGTCAGAACAATTATCACTAGCGCTCGGCATTGGAATGGCTTTTGATTTTGAACAGTTATAGGAATTCACGCTACCAAAAATATCAATCAGTGTGCCCTGATCAAAAACAGGAGCTTCAAAATCTACAATATCAATCAGCTGAACAAAAGAAGTGTCTAATTCTCCGTGACATGACCATTCTCCTATAGTCCATGTTCTCATTACCTTGGTAACGCAATCATAAGTACCTAAGACCAAATCTTGATAGGAAGCACCAATCTTACAGTAAGTGATTGCATCACTCTTAGCTCTATTTAAAGAATCAGAATAGTTATCGAAGTTTAATGCTGGCAGTGGTGATTCATCAATAGATGAACCCCTATCGATTTTCAGAACAGGGAATCCAGCACCTAATGTGGTAGGATCAGGAATTCCGTCATTATCTAAATCTGAAAAACCATCGCACGAGAATGGATCATCATTCTTAGCAAAATTATCAGGCCATACCAACTCTACCTCATCAATAAATCCTAAGCCACCAGCAGATGTTTGCTGACCGATTCTGATCACATCTATAGTATCACTACATTGTGATGATACATTGCCGTACTCATCTTCGGCAAAGTAAACCAATTGAATTCTCTTTAGTACGCTTGTGTTGTCATCACAATCCGGAATCTCTTTAAATTCAACCACTGTAGTCTCAAAGTCACTACAATCTTTTATTGCCCCTTTTATTGCATACTCAATATCTCCACTGAAATCTATACAAAGAACGGTATCGATTCCTAAATCATCACAACTAACTACAGGAGCGGCTTTATCTTCTATTAATGCCGTTCCCCAACAATAATTGCCTGACATAGCATCATGAACTTCTACTGTTACTTCTTGATCAAAATATAGTGAAGCATCAAACTGAAATGCATATCCACTGCCAGTTAATGGAGAACCAAAATTTAGACTAGGACCAGCATATGTTCCATCTATTAGATTACCAGCCTTATCTTTTACTATGATAGTTTCAGCAGTATCGTTAGCAGAACATGGGTCATTAACTCCTAACATTACATCAGCCAATGTAATCACTACTTGACAAGTATGCGGATCAGTTGCAGCTGTAACGTTAATTCTATCGATACACGCTATAGACGCAGTATTTCCTACAGGTGTAGGAACTGTTATAGAACTTAAAGCATCAGGTGCATCTACTGGGCATAAGCAACCAACTACAGCTTCAGAAGTAAATGTAACAGCACTAATTATATCACCTGCTGCCAATCCTGAAATTGTGTACACACCATCTGTGAATGTTGTATCGGATTGTGCCATAGCTCCTGTATGACTTATTAAAATTGATGGAATACAGTTCTTAGCAGATCCGATGTTCAGCGTAAACTCAACACTTCCATCGCTAGCATCCGGACAGGACGGTTTAGTCACTTTATAAGTAACAGAAGAGCTAATTCCACTAGGTACATTCGAAACGGCATCAGGTATTCCTATATCAGAATAATCACCTTCTTTACCAATACCAGAATAGGTGTATGTTCCTGCACCAGCACTTCCAGTTGAGTCCCAATCAGGTAAAACTCCATACCATAGAGTACCACACTCCTCAACAAAGAAGGTGTCCTGAGAAATTTGATTAGTAGTAAAGTGAACAAAAGAAGCACTTTCTTTGTAAAACGATTCTCCTAAATCTCCTTTACCGACGATTCCAAACTGATAGCCTGTCTCACTCATATCACTTGCCGATACTGTCAACGTACCATCACAATCAAGAATAAAAGAGATCTCAGCTATAGAATCTATGGCTCCACAGGGTTCAAAATCTGCTTTAACTACGGTGGACATCATACAAAAAAATAAGAAGGGAAATATTGCCTTCCATTTTTCATTAAATAATTTTGTAAAACTCGTTTTCATCATGATACTTTTAAAAAATTAATAAAACTTACTGCTTTGGAAAACACATACATGTACGAGTCCCAAAGGATTGTTATTGAAAATTTTTAATTACCAATATTGTGCAGAGAGTTGTTATGGACGGGTTTTCATCATTATCCTTAGATCCTCTCTGAGTTCTATTATCTTATCTCATAAAAAATAATTCACAGGAATGTGAATAGAAGTGGGTTTACATCAGGTATAGAACAAATGTAATATTTCTTTAATATGTTATGCTACCTTTTTTAGGGTATTTTTCTAATTACAATTTTATGAACTTTTTTGCTACTATTTTCTCACCCTGCTGTACAACTATGTTATATACTCCTCGTGAAAGGTGAGCAGGTAATGTGATCGCATGATCAGTATAATTAGGTTGATACAATCCATTGTTCACCAGTTCACCTAATTCATTATAGATGGATAGCAGAATAACTTCTTGCTTCGATTCATTGGCATCAATCTTAATTCTTGATAAACCTAAGCTGGGATTAGGAAAGATAGTGAAGTCAATACTTTCAGCTACATCGTGTTGCTCCGTAATAGATGTTAATACTATACTGGATTTACCAAAATCTGAATAAATCAAATTATCAAATGTTTCATTCAGTTCTATACTTTGTATATCTGGAACAGATTCATCATCATACCTCACACCAATTACTATATCATCGGCTAAACTTATGTTCTTAGGCAGCATAATTAGGCGCAATATATCATTGGAGTAATGGTAGGTAACTGTTGAGTCATTCACCAAAATATTGGAGGCATTAGGTATATATAGTTCAATCTGCATTGAAGTCGTACGCTTACTTAGCTTTGATGTTCCGAGATTTAATTCTATACCATTTTTATCATGATATGACTTAGTATCACGTTTCATTACTAATTCTACAATACCTCGAGATTCTAATTCATTAATCACATCACCATCAATATCACCTCTTTTAATCCCATTAATAATTAATTCTTTACCTTTATTAGCTGGTATCATATCTGATTGACACATCGATAATTGTGAGCAATTGCTTAAACTATTGTAAAATTTCCATGGCGATTCCTCATAAATCATTGCTAACTCATAGCCCATCAATAATTTTTTCAGAGTGATAAAGTCCAGTCCATCTACTTGTCCATTACCATTTATATCAGCCGTTAGCATCTGATCATTTGATGGTTCCTTGACACCAGTAACTATTTGCTCTAAATAATACAGATCGTTAGAGCTTAGATGTGTATACCAATCATCGCTATATTCTAATTGTATAGTCTGAATCCCCGACACATTTTCGATATCAAATGATCCTTTTTGGTCAGTCGCAACATGAGTAATAAGTTCAGAAGAATTAAAAGCATTAACCTGCACATTATTTAGCGGATGAGTTCCCCAAGCGTATACATTACCCGTAATCATACCTGATCCAGTGCAAATACCTGAGGAATCAATAAGATTTAAATCTATTTCACAATTGAAAATATTAGAGCTAATAGTATCTGCTAAGCTTAAATCTAAATTATAGGTACCTAAGTCGTTACAATCAAAAGAAAAATCTCCCGTCAAATTTCCTATACTATCGAAAGAAGAAAACATGCCACCGAACATAAAACCTGAACCTGTACTTGAGGCAGAAGACCCAGAGCCTGTAAGCGATGTATAAGAAATATTTCCTCTTGTTTGAATCAATTGATTAGGATCTATCATCGCCATAGAATCAACGGCACTAATGTATAAGTCAACAGAAGTAACACATGTTGGAAAAACTGGTGTTACAGGTTCATTCTTAAAGCTTACCTGGACTTCAAGATTACAAACCTCTATACTCCGATTACCCAAAGAATCCTCAGCAATAATCTCAATGGTCACAACTGAAGACGTATCCGCTATACAAAAATCTATAGTACCACTAAATGTACTATCACCATTACATCCATCTATGATACGTCTGCCAAGTAATAAAGCGTCAATACATCCTAAAATATTATTAGGGGTATATAAAGCACTGACCCTAACCGAGCGTTCCATTACAGAATCAGTAAGAGAGATAGACACTGTTTTTATATTAGTACAACTAAGAACAGGCAAACCCAAACCATTGAAACTTAAAGAGTCTACCTGAAGATCTATAGGATTGAAACAATCATCACGACCACTATATCCAAGAGTAAAGTCACCATACTCTAATATTATACTATCTCCAATCGCAACACTTGATCCATTCACATACGCATTAGTATACTCCATTGGAACAGACGTACATCCTAATCCACTAATATCAGGCGTTGGAACAACAAATGAGAACATACAACTATCTGTAATATCCGAATAACTTAAGTTGGGAATTTCAAATGATTTAGTTGTTGTGTCAATTCTGAATATAGTTTGAGTATCAATAACCATAGTATCACGATCCCAATCGGTAAAAATCCATAACCTCCTATATTTTACATTAGCATCACAGCCTTGAGTAACAGAATCTAATATAGCCGTTGATTGCAAAACACCACAAAATTCATTGAGATCTAAGTTAAAGTAAGAAGGTACAACTGCTAAACTCAAGTCAAGAGCACTCTGAGGACAATAAACCGTATCTGATGTTGGTACCGCTATATCATCGAAATTGAAGCGACTTAAAAATATTTTAGACGTAACGGTTCGTTTATTTCCATCTGGATCTTTTAGTCCCCATATTCTTGTGAACGACTTAAAGGTATCTATAGAAGTAGTCACAACCGAATCCAATATATCATTGTAAGTTATCGTAAAGTCATCAAATTCGTAACAATTATCTTCTATTGATATCAATTCAGAATACTCAATAGAATCCATACTGAATAAACAATTGATCAATGTATCTGTGGTAATAACTGTATAGTCTGACTTGTCATCAACATATAAGGTCGACCAACAAGTAATACCTGTAACTGAGTTTATAAGCTCCACGATCACTGAAGTCCCTCTGAAACTGCAATCAACAAAGGTCTTATCTGACAGGGGAGAATCTAAAAGCTCCAAAGTATAATTACCTGCATTACTGGTGACGAACATATCAGCACTAAGGTGAGCTTCACCATTTCCATTGAGGCTAACTCGTACTTCAGAAATACAAGCTGCAGACAACTCTGTAATCATCAACACTGATATAAGTATGAGAGTCAGAGTGTCGGAAAATGGGAGGTGTGAAATACACCTTCCATAATCCATTGTTGGGATAGATTTAAAATCGGTTCTCATGTAAAACGGGTTCTATTATCCTTTCGGATAGCTATCAATTAGACTAACGCTTTAGTCTATTATATCTTGATAAACTGAAGATGGGATGTTAACACATTACAAATATAATTAATATGTTATTCGCATATAAGAAACTGCCTCATTTCTATACATATCGTTTTAACATATATAAGGAAGGTAGGTAGATAAACAATCTAATACAATCAATTCTAAAAACAATACGAACTGATATAACAGAGAAAAGCCCCCTTTCCACAGAGCGGAAAAGAGGCCATCCCAAAAACCGATTTTATTCTTAGTTCGGTATCTTATTCTATAACTATCATTTTCTTAGTTGCAGTGAACTCACCACTTTCTAATTGATAGTACATAACTCCACTTGCGTTTAAGTCAGACTTATCAAGAGTAATAGTATTAACTCCTTGAGCGAAGTCACCTCTTACTATTGATACAACCTTACCTGTAACATCAAATACTGTTAATGTAGCAGAAGCAGCTTGTGGTAATTCAAAAGCTATTCTTGTTACATTCTCAAATGGGTTAGGCTCATTCTGGAATAATGCAAACTCAGTAGTCGCAACTCCGTTGAATGAAACATTAACGTCTAATTGATCAGCATTTGCAGTATAAGCAGCAGCAGTAGTAACTCTTGAGCTTACGCTAATCGCTTCGCTCAATGTTACATCAGCAGTAGCTCTGAAGTTCATTGTGAATAATACATCACTTGCGCTTACACCAGCAGTGCTGTTCCAAGCTGTAGTGATTGTATTAGCATCTATTAAACCAAAGTTATCAGCAGATACGTTAATTGCTCCAGACTCAACACCTGTAAACTCTAATTTATTTACATCCATTGTGAACTGGTATGCAGCAATATCACTGAAATTAGCAGCAGATACTGGTACACTAATTACTTGACCTGCATCAACCGTAGCATCAGCAATCTCAATGTTTAATGTTCCTGCACTTCTTGTTCCAGCTGCGATTAAGCTGTTCGCTATAGCGTTACCACTAACATCTCCAACCTTAATTCCTAAGAAGTCTTGGTTCAATGCATCACCGTTAAGCTCAGCAATGTTCAATGCTTCTGTGAAAGGGAAAGGATCATTAGCATCAGCGAATGTCTCAGTGGCGTCTATAAATCTCCAGCTATCGTTAGATGGAAGCGTATTATAAACTCCTAAAATTAACTTACGTAATTCTACTAAGTCAATAGCACTAACATTTGCATCACTGTTGATATCAGCAGCAATCACTTTATAAGGACTATCTAATGCTTCGATTCCTAATACATGCTTCTGAATTAATACTAAATCAAGAGTAGTCACACCGTTAAGGTAGTCATCATCTTTCTTGGCAGTAATTTCATAAGCAGAATAAGCAGGGTTACTACCGAATGCATACTTACCTTCTACTGAAGTCATATCAGTGTTCACTTTATTCAAGCTCACTTCTGCACTCTCGATCATATCTCCAAGCTCAGTACTTACCTCACCTGAGATAGCCGAAGCACCGGAATCAACATCCTCACAGATGTCAGCATTATCATCGATTCTTAATGTAACGTAACAGAAATCTTCGTTTCCAGATTCATCAGCAACAAATAGTTGTAATTCTTGGGTTGCACTAATACCATTAGCTATGTCATCACAACCGAATGACAAGCTTGATACTGCATCACCGTCAGAATCTTTAAAGTATACATCAACGTCACCACAGTTATCGAATGAACCTAAGTCGTAATCAGAAGCCCAAATAGCAACTGAACTACCGTCTACATTCATAGTAGCTGTAGAAATATCCTGCAGACAAACTGGAGTAGGATTCTTCTTATCAGCGAATGTTACTGTAGTTTCAGTCACAATAGTGTTTCCACAAGCATCCTTACAAGTCCAAGTTATAACGTGTAATGATGTTTCACCACCTTCTTCCGTTGAAACGGTAGCCGTAGGCCCACTGAAAGAATATTCTTCTGCTAATGTTCTTGAACCATTCGCTCCTACAGCCTCTACGGTTACGTACCATAATAATGTACTTGGATCATTTTCAGATCCCATACAAACATCTGCTGCTGTCGCAGTTACATCTTCTTCACCAGTACAAACAGTTACATCACCTTTAGCTGTAGCACCATCGATGATAGCCACCTCTACGCTATCAGCAACTGTTATTGTCGGTGCGTCTTTGTCTATGATTTTAATTATCTGATCAAACTTATAATATCCATCTGCATCATAAGAATCAAATTGATAATACAATGACGGTAGCGGCTCATCTGTTGCATAGTCACAATCCACACATGTGGTACCATCTAACCAACTTGACACTAAATCGAAGTCATCGTAGTCTTCAGCTCCAGAATTAGGTGTGTAACTACACCAATCGATAACAGTATGTGTTCTAATTATTTTCTGACAAACGTCATCTGCCTCTAATGTCAGATCCTCGTAACTATACACTAAAATAGAACAAGTCTCATCACACCAAACTGGCTCATCAGTAACTTCACCATCACACTCTAATGCTTCTGGCAAATCCACATCGACTGTAGTCGTAAAGACAGAACCACTAACACACTCTAAGTTTAATGCTGATGCTGATTCTCCAGTGTAGTGAACTGGCCATAAGATTGTTTCAGGTCTGAAAGGATTGTCATTAGTAATATCATATTCACCATCATATGTACTAACAGTTACTCCATCAGCATCTTTAGCACACCATGTAATGGTTACTGTACCATCTCCACAACCATCTTCTTCGACAACTCTACCACATTCTTCGACAGTGAATACGTCACAAATGACTCCACTATATGTTGGAGTATCATCTGCTTCGACAACTGCATCTGTAGTTGTACAATCGAAAGTATTTCCTGGATCAGCCCAAGATGCCTCGCTTTTATCTTCTACAGTGATCGTAGTCCAAGTATGGCTCGAATTACCATCGGCATCCTCACCAACTAAAGCAACAGTGTTATCACCTAAGTCAGCACAACAGAGCTTAACAGCATCTCGACAAAGAACATATGAGTAAGATGTTGTTGGTACAACCCCAAATTTATCAGCGACTCCCACATGAGTGCCAGTAAATACTTCTACTTCACATGACCCTGCAGGGGTATATTGACCAGATACCACGTCCCCGGTGTAAGGATCTATTATTGGATTTTCTAACTCTGCCTTAAGTAATATACATGTTTCTACATCGCCACATCCAGCATCGTGAGATCCTGCATCAATATCTGCAGCATATACTTTAGAAACTCCACCATCGAAATCCGCTAACGACACAATCAATTGATCTTCAGATATCATTACAGGAGGTGTTACATCCTCAACAGTAATGTTCCAAGTAGCAGTATCTTTCAAGCCATTACACACATTTCTGGCAATTACCGTAATAGTTATTGGCTCTGTTATACTTGAATAAGTTTTTGAAGAACTTCCTGCTCCTAATGATGCTCCATCTAAGAACCACTCATATGTAACGTCAGCACATGATTCAGTTGTGACAGAGGCTGTCACAGATGCGTCACATGACCATGGCGCTAAATCTAATGATACATCAGCAGAATCCTGTGCTCCGGTAGTTGAAGCATCAAGGTCAAGAATTGGTGCCTCGGTATCGACCACCTTAATCCATTGCACACTGTCTAACACAGATGTTTTAGCATCGCACCAGTTAGTAACGGTCCATGAACGCATAATCACCGGTAGTCCACATTCACCTGTAAGTTCCATGTCACTACATTTCGTATTTAGATTACATACCGTCTGCTCATCGTCTCCATTATCTTTCAATATAATACGAGTAGTGTCAGTCTTTTGAACATATGGCCATGCTGCATCATCAGCATCGAGAGTATCCTGCTCAGTAGTAGCAATGCTTAATAAGTAAGCATAAACTCCAGATGGAGATAAATCATCGTAGTCACCACACTCTATTTCCACCTCTAAATCTGGCATGTTAACATCGCCGAAGTTCAGAGGAATTTCCACAATAGTATCTACTTGGAGTGTAATAGTACTTGGCGTTCCGTGAAGAGATACAGTACCCGTAGTTGTTCTTATGTGAAGAATTGTATCACAGATTAACCCTGGTTCTGTAACTGCCAAGCTCGCGATGTCAGTAGGCGTCTGTACACATGTTCCATTAATCACAGAGTCCAAAACAAAAGTTGGGAATACAACATCCTCTGCACAACAAATCGTATCTATTGTTGAGATAGCAGTAGGCGCAGTTTTGTACTCGATAGTAATAGTACCCCAGCAGAATCCACTGCCCGAGATTGTGGTATGAGCTTCGTAAGTGTACACACCCTCTTCGAGTTTTCCAAAAGAATAGAAGCCACCCGAAACGCTAGTTCCTGATCCACTAAAACCATCTGCTTTTAGATAAATGGAATCTCCAGTTGCAATAGTCGAGGAGATTTGCACCATACAATCGTCTTGCACGACCACATTAGCATCAGTACAAGTTGACTGAGCGCTAAGGTTAGTTGAGACGAAACTCAGTAGGGCGAAAAGAAAAAGAAACGTAAAATTCGATCTTTTCATGAGATTGAGTTAAGTTATTAAAAAGTTTTTGAGTAAAAAAAAATCGGTTTGATCCTCTGATCCATTTTAATTTGATGATTTCGTCTAGAATCTTCAGATCGTATTAAATGATTTTTAATACATGCGTACATCACTTTTGATTTACGCTTTCTTGCTTATCACTTTTGATAATTCAAGTCTGTTTTCATTATCACTTTTGACAATTCAACTAAAAATCGATGGCTACATTTAACCATATACTATAATAACCCTAAACCACCTTTGGCTTGGAGTCAAAAGAAACTTCCGTACTTCCACGGAATTGCGCCCACATAGTGGACCAATTAGACTAAAACGGACATAGAGAATCTTACTGATTAGGTATCGCCCCAAGTGCTCGCCGAGTAAAACGAGACCTGATTTCGTCTTGTTGAAGTGGGGGATAGAGTATCCTTTACAGAGATTTCGTCTCTTCCTTAATAATGAATGA
>CACLQQ010000067.1 GCA_902609095.1 uncultured Bacteroidota bacterium
TGGTTTGTAATGATGAAAAGTGCCTTCCGCCTACAGATGTTGACTTTAGCGTCAATTTTTCAACTAATAGAATAGCTTTATTATCTGATCAAATTGTTTCTACTGATTTGGTGAATATAAATGGAGATGTTATAGATCAACGTAGGCCTGAATTGTATTCTTCATTCAAAGAGCCTGCAGCAAAATGCGGAGAAACTATAGTCAAACAAGATAGCCTTTGGTTAATGTTTATATTCGGATTTATAGGAGGGTTGTTAGCGTTATTAACCCCCTGTGTATTTCCAATGATACCTTTAACGGTAAGCTTTTTCACTAAGGAAAGCAAAAAAAAGGGTTGGGTAAATGCCTTGATTTATTCTCTGTCGATCGTGGTGATATATGTAAGTATAGGATTGTTGAGTACTATGGTATTTGGTGCTGAAGCGCTAAATCGTCTTTCGACTAACTGGATTGCTAACACAATCTTCTTTTTCATCTTCATCTTTTTTGCCTTTTCATTTTTTGGGTTTTACGAAATCACTTTACCGAGCTCATGGTCTAACAAATCAGATCGGATGGCCGATAAAGGAGGATTGATAGGAATCTTCTTTATGGCTTTTACACTTGCTATTGTGTCATTTTCATGCACAGGACCTATCATAGGCACAGCGTTGGTACAAGCTGCTTCTAACCAACTCGGGCCATTCATTGTAATGTTGGGATTTTCAATAGCATTGGCTTTGCCATTCGGACTTTTTGCAGCATTTCCTGCTTGGCTCAATAGTTTGCCACGTTCTGGTGGATGGATGAATAGTGTGAAGGCTGTATTAGGTTTTATTGAGCTAGCCTTAGCTTTTAAGTTCTTATCTGTGGCGGATATGACTAATCATTGGGGATTCTTGAGATATGAGGTTTTCATGGCTATATGGATATTGATCGCTTTGGCTATGGCAGCTTATGGCTTTGGGTTTATTAAGTTTCCACATCATGCTCCAGTTAAAAAGCTAAGTCCACGAAGATTGACCTTTTCAATAGCGTCCATTCTATTGGCTATTTATTTGGCTTCTGGTTTTATTTATAAGCCACAGATCAACAGTTATAATGCTTTGTCACTATTGAGCGGTATCGCACCACCAGCTAGCTATAACTTTCTTTTGCCAGAATCAAATATCAATTTGGCTATTAAAGATCAGTACCCTTCATTTGGCAAGTGTGCCAATAACATTGATTGTTTCAAAGATTACTATGAAGGCTTAGCATATGCTAAGGCTAATAATAAGGCCATCTTATTAGATCATACAGGATATGGATGTGTGAATTGTCGAAAAACTGAAGAGCATATTTGGGTTGATGAAGAAGTTAAAGGAATGCTTGATAAGGACTTTGTCTTGATCTCACTTTATGTGGATGACGACACTAAATTGGATAAGCCTCTTATCTCTAAATTGAGGAATAAAAAAATGAGAAATATTGGAAATAAGTGGGCTGATTTTCAGATAGTCAACTTTGAGCAAAACTCTCAACCATTGTATGTTATGATCTCTCCTGAGGAGGAGGTATTAGCTAATCCCAGGGGATATAAAGAGGGAATTGAAGACTATAAGAACTATTTAGAGTGTGGTTTAACCTCTTTTGATGGCGGATAGAATTAATTCTGACCCTCTTTCTTTAGCTCATACTGATAGATAAGCCGACCTAATTCAGCTAAGAATGGTAATCCTATAGTGTCATATTCATAATTACCATCATTATAAATCTGATTACGATTAACATGGATTGTAGCTGTCAATACAAACTCGATATTATTTTGGGTATCTCTGATATGTGCACAATCTGTTAAGTAGCCATAAGCCCAGCCTACCTTATTAGATATTTCAATATTATTGGGTATAGGTTCTTCAGAATCTCCATACATTAAGAATTTGACATAACTATCATAGTATTCATCATGGCCTTTCAGGTAATCATATTGATGAGGAGTTTTTTTCATGGCTTGTAATAAAAACTCCCTCTGATTGGGATGAATCAAGAACTGTTGTTCCTGAGAATACAATTCTGGGTATATTACTCGTAGCAATGATGCCTGGAGCTCTTTTAAAGAAATGAAGTTCTTTGTGGAAAAGTCAAATGGTTCTTTAATTACCTTATTTAAATTGTCATCGTAATATCCCATTCCTTTGATAGTATTTTCCACTACTGGATAGTCATCATACAAGGCATATAATTCATTTCGCGCATATAATATATTACCGTCATATCCGATCAATTGGTAAGGGTTGGTGTACTTATTAGCCTCTGAGTCGAACCCAGATACTCCAACTCTATGCACGATCTTACTCTTATCAAATATCCCTTTTTGCTTAAGCTTTTCATTGATATAATCTTGACCCAATAATTCATATAACCTGTTAAAGGCATTGTTATCACTTACTGCAAAGATCTGTTCTATATAATGAGCAACATTAGGATAACCAGTTATTGAGGTTGTGTCGAAATATTCTGATGATTGAGGAGATGCTATTGAATCAAAGGCAATACGAGTAAATATGTCTAATTCCTGATTCTTTAGAGCAAGTTCATTAATATGCTCAATAGCTAAGAATGCAACTGGCATTTTGACAGTACTCGCAGGGTAGAAGTATAAATTATCATTGACATTCAATTCATATGAATTCAATTCTATACCAGATTCTTCTTTTATAACGTCAGTATAGATAACCTGAACCTCATAGGTTTCTAAGCTATCAATTACTCTATTGAATATCTCTTCATCAGAAACTAATATATCATTCCATGGTGTGTCAAACTGAGATGTTTGGTGACATGAGTAATAAGTAAGAATAACGAAGAATAATAGGAACTGTCGCATCATATCTAAAAGATATCAAATGAACTTAATACCGCTATAGCTATAACAACGATTAGCAAGCGATATGCCCATTTATTAGCTTGAGGATATTTAGAGGATAAATCAGCCGTAAGGTATCCTCCCACAGATTGACCTATGGCAACTGTTAGGCCTAATTGCCATGCTATTAATCCATTTCTATGAAAAATGAATACTACAATGATTGTGTAGGGTGCTATGATGATTGTTTTAAGGGCATTAGCATCGATGATGTTGATCTTCATAATAAGAACTGTCACAACCAAGAAAAATACACCCATACCCATCTGTATAAAGCCACCATAGAAGCCTAAACCTAAGAAACAAGGGAGAGATAACCAGAGGTTAGGCATCCTATTAACATCTGTCTTAATTAACCAGCGCTTAGGGTTAACTAAAATTACTAATAGCATAACTAAGAGTAGATATCTAAATGCCTCTAAGAATTGATCGTTAGTAACAGATAGAGCAACGAAGACTCCTGCGACAGCACCTATAGTTGCAGTAGCGATATAGAGCCAAGTATATGGAACCTTATTGACCCTTCCGTTTTTAATGAATCCAAAACTTGAGGTCCAGCTTTGAAATAGGATACCGACTCTATTGGTACCATTAGATATGTTACCGGGTAGACCAAATAGTTCGGTGAATATGCTTAAGGTTATAGCGGATCCATTGCCTGCTAAAGTATTGACAACTCCTGCTAAGAAGCCACCTAAAACAGCTATAATGTATACCCATATGTCCATTAAGACTCTTTCTCTTGACACAGTTCTATTAAAACCCCACTAATGGATTTAGGGTGTACAAAGCAGATAAGTTTGTTGTCGGCACCTTCTTGTGGTTCTTGAGACAATAGCGTAAATCCTTCTTCTTTTAGACGGGTCATTTCTTCTCTTATGTCAACCACGTCAAAAGCTATATGATGGATACCTTCCCCTCTTATTGATAAATATTTCGAGATTGGGGAGCATTCATTAGTTGGAGTTACCAATTCTATTTTATTGGGCCCATTTTTGAAGAAGGATGTAATTACACCTTGACTTGACACTTCTTCTGACTTGTATGGTCCGCTACCTAATAGTCTGCTATATAGATCATTTGCTTTATCTATATCAGATACCGCTATTCCGATATGTTCTATTTTTCTCATATCAGAAAAATGAACAAAAAAAATGGGCTTGACAAATCAATGTTCAAGCCCACTCTATGTTTTGTTTGATTAGATTACTTCTTAAGTAAGTCTCGTATTTCAGCTAATAGCTCTTCTTGAGTAGGTCCGGCTGGTGGAGCTTCCTCCGTAGCAGGACGAATTTTGTTAATATTCTTAACAATTAAGAATAATACAAATTCAACTATGAACAAATTGATTATTGAATTAATCACAGCACCATATCTAATTGCATTTCAGCTGGGGATAAGGCTACCTTCAGATTTGTAAAGTCATAATCTCCAGCGAAATTACCTACAACCGGCATTATAATATCATTGACAAAACCATTGACTACTGAGCCAACGGCTCCTGCTAAGATATCGGCTACGGCAAAATCAATGACATTGCCTGTCATAATAAAGTCTTTAAATTCTTTCAACAAAAGTTCGAGATTTCGTTAGTTTCTGAATAAAAATGGAGTTGAGAAACTACTCTCAACTCCATAAAAATAACATATATAGGTTTTACGATATAACTCTATGCTACACCTGCCTTTTGTCGGATCTTGTTAAGAGCTGATCCTGCTCTTACCCATTCAATCTGAGCCTGGTTGTATGAGTGGGCTACATCAAAACAATCCTCAGTACCATCTGCATGCTGTAGGTGTACCGTCAACGGTTTTCCAGGAGCCATATCAGCAAAACCATATAGTGAAATACTGTCATCTTGTCTCACCTTGTTATAATCAGCTGGATTGACAAATGTCAATGCTAACATACCCTGCTTCTTCAAGTTAGTCTCATGAATACGCGCGAATGACTTAACTATAACGGCATATACTCCTAAGAACCTTGGTTCCATAGCTGCGTGCTCTCTTGAGGATCCTTCACCTAAGTTGTCTTCGCCAAAAACAACTGTGCCAATTCCTGCTGTCTGATATTTTCTAGCCGAATCAGGCACAGCCATATATTCACCAGTTTCAAAGTTTAGTACTGTATTCGTCTTGTTGTTGAAAAAGTTAACAGCACCCGTATAACAGTTATCAGATATGTTCTCCAAATGACCTCTAAACTTCAACCATGGACCAGCCATAGAGATGTGATCAGTTGTACATTTTCCTTTTGTTTTTATGAGAGTACGCATGCCATATAGGTCTTCTGGCTCAATAGGTGTAAATGGTGTTAACAGCTGTAAACGTTCTGAAGCAGGTGCTACCTTAACTTCAATTCTGCTGCCATCTTCTGCTGGAGCATTATATCCAGCATCTTCTACTGCAAATCCATTAGGAGGTAACTCATAACCTGTCGGCTCATCTAATCGTACTTCTTCTCCAGCTTCATTTATGAGTGTATCTATTGCGGGATTGAAATCTAATCTTCCAGAAATAGCTATAGCCGTAACTAACTCAGGAGACGCTACGAATGCATGAGTATTTGGATTTCCATCAGCTCTTTTAGAGAAGTTTCTATTGAATGAATGCACAATACTATTTTTAGGTGCATTCATAGGATCATTATATCTTGCCCACTGACCAATACATGGTCCACAAGCATTAGTAAATATTTTAGCCTCCAATTTTTCAAAAATCTCTAATAATCCATCTCGTTCAGCAGTGTAACGTACTTGCTCACTTCCTGGATTGATTCCGAATTCTGCTTTGGTTTTCAATCCCTTATCTAAAGCTTGTTTAGCTACTGACGCCGCACGTGATAAATCCTCGTAGGATGAGTTAGTACATGACCCGATTAATCCCCATTCTACTTCTAATGGCCATTCGTTCTCGGTAGCTTTAGCTGTCATGTCCTTACCTGCATTAGTTGATAAGTCAGGAGTAAATGGTCCGTTAAGTTTTGGTTCTAACGTTGAAAGATCAATTTCAATAACTTGATCAAAATACTTCTCTGGGTTGGCGTAGCATTCTTCATCTGCTGTTAAATGTTCTTTTACTTTATTCGCAAGGTCTGCTATTTCAGTACGACCAGTGGCTCTGAGATATCTATCCATAGAATCATCATATCCAAATGTAGAAGTTGTTGCTCCAATTTCTGCACCCATATTACAGATAGTTCCCTTTCCTGTACAACTTAGATTGATCGCTCCATCTCCGAAGTATTCAACTATTGCTCCAGTACCACCTTTAACAGTCAATATATCCGCTACTCTAAGAATTACATCTTTAGGTGCAGACCACCCTGAGAGCTTTCCAGTAAGTTTAACGCCTATAAGATTAGGATTTTTGAGTTCCCATGGCATTCCTGTCATAACATCTACGGCATCTGCTCCACCTACACCGATAGCTACCATACCTAATCCACCAGCATTGACTGTGTGTGAATCAGTTCCTATCATCATACCTCCTGGGAAAGCGTAGTTCTCTATAACGACTTGATGGATAATTCCTGCACCGGGCTTCCAGAATCCTATACCATACTTATCTGAAACAGATTCCAAAAAATTAAAAACTTCATTGCTAGTGTTTACAGCATGTTGAAGGTCTTTATCCGCACCAATCTTAGCTTGTATCAAGTGATCGCAGTGTACGGTAGAAGGTATTGCAACTTTATCCTTGCCAGCCATCATAAACTGTAGTAATGCCATCTGTGCAGTCGCATCCTGCATTGCCACCCTATCAGGAGCGTAGAATAAGTAATCTTTACCTCTCTCATAAGATTGTACAGGAGATTCTGCATGAAGGTGGGAGTAGAGGGTTTTCTCCGATAAAGTCAGTGGTCTTTGTAATTTGTCTTTTATGTTCTTAATTTTTTCTGGAAGTACCTCGTAATAGGCTTTGATCATATCTATATCAAATGGCATGGATTTACATTTGTGAGTTTTCAGAATCTCGATACAAATATATTTCCTTTCAGAATACCCAAAGAGCTTTAGTCACTGATAGAGACGTGAATCAAGATTATTTCTGTTGCTATCACGATAATTGACAATAAATGAAACCCAACATAAAAATTAATGGTTGCAAATATAGAGGGACAATAATTAATTTTACGGACCGAAATTGACGGGTTTATTAAGAGGACAACAAAATCAATATCTGTGTCTAAGTATGTAGAATATCTTAAGGAAGTAGAAGAAAGAAAAGGGTTAAGGCTTCATCCAAAACCGATTGATAATGCTGATTTACTAAGTGACATTATTGCTCAAATAAAAGATGTTGATCATGAGTATAGAGAGGACTCTTTAAAATTTTTCATTTACAATGTCTTGCCAGGGACAACAAGTGCTGCTGGAATCAAAGCTCTTTTTTTGAAGGAAATCATACTTGGAGAAACCGTCGTGAAAGAAATATCTCCAGAATTTGCCTTCGAGCAATTATCTCATATGAAGGGGGGACCATCAATAGCTGTGCTATTAGATTTAGCTTTAGGAGACGATCCTTTTATCGCGTTGTCCGCGGCTGAAGTGCTTAAGACACAAGTTTTCTTGTATGAGGCTGATATGGTTAAGTTGGAAGCGGCCTACAAGAAAGGTAGTCTGATTGCAAAGAAACTCATCGTGAGCTATGCTCAAGCCGAATTTTTTACTAAGCTGCCAGATTTACCAGAAGAAATAAAGATTGTAACATTTATTGCTGGTGTTGGGGATATCTCAACAGATTTACTTTCGCCTGGTAGTGATGCACACTCACGATCGGACCGAGAGTTACACGGGCAGTGTATGTTTGAGCATAATAAAGAACAACAACAGGCACTTCTTGATCTCCAAGCTGCACATCCTGACAAAAGGGTCATGCTTATTGCTGAGAAAGGCACTATGGGTGTAGGTTCATCTCGTATGTCAGGGGTTAATAACGTTGCTCTGTGGATTGGCAAGCCTGCAAGTCCATACGTGCCATTTATTAATATAGCTCCCGTAGTCGCAGGGACTAATGGTATTTCTCCTATATTCTTGACAACAGTAGGGGTAACAGGCGGTATTGGCCTTGACCTCAAAAACTGGGTAAAGAAATATGATGCTGACGGTAATATGATACTTGATGAAAATGGCGAACCAGTTTTAGAACAAGCATATTCCGTAGATACTGGCACTGTCCTTACCATAAACACGAAGACTAAGAAGCTCTATAATGTAGATGAGGAGCTTATGGATATATCTTCTGCACTCACACCACAGAAGATGGAATTTATGAGGGCTGGAGGCTCTTATGCCATCGTATTTGGCAAGAAACTACAGGCTTTTGCCGCGAAAACAATGGGCATTCCTGTGCCACCTGTTTTTGCTCTATCCAAAGAAATATCTCACCAAGGTCAGGGCCTAACAGCTGTAGAAAAGATTTTCAACAGAAATGCCGTAGGAACCTCTGGAGCTACACTACATGCGGGATCTTATGTGCGTGTCGAGGTAAATATCGTGGGCTCCCAAGATACCACAGGCCTTATGACCTCTCAAGAATTGGAGATGATGGCTGCAACAGTAATCTCGCCGATCGTTGATGGGGGTTATCAATCTGGATGTCATACGGCATCAGTCTGGGACTTAAAATCTCAAGAGAATATCCCCAGACTCATGAAGTTCATGAACGACTTTGGACTGATAACTGCTCGTCATCCTCAGAATAAGTATCACCCCAAGACCGATGTAATACATAAGGTGCTCAATGATATTACTATTAATGATTGGGCAATCATCATTGGTGGAGATTCGCATACAAGAATGTCAAAAGGAGTAGCTTTTGGTGCAGACTCAGGCACGGTAGCCTTGGCTTTAGCTACTGGTGAAGCGTCAATGCCAATACCAGAGTCTGTAAAAGTCACTTTCAAAGGAAAGATGCAGGACCATATGGATTTTAGAGATGTTGTGCATGCCACACAGTCACAAATGCTTAAAAAATTCAAAGGAGAGAATGTCTTCCAAGGAAAAATTATTGAGGTACATATTGGCACCCTGCCTTCTGATCAGGCATTCACATTTACTGATTGGACGGCTGAGATGAAAGCTAAGGCCTCTATATGTATCTCTCAGCCAGATACACTCATAGAGTCTCTCGAAATTGCAAAAGGCAGGATCCAGATCATGATTGACAAGGGCATGGATAATGAGAAACAAGTCTTGCAAGGACTCATTGACAAGGCCAATAAAAGAATAAAAGAAATAAGAACTGGAGAGAAGCCACCATTAGCTCCAGATGATAATGCGAAGTATTATGCTGAGTTTGTTGTAGATCTTGACATCATTGATGAGCCGATGATAGCGGACCCTGATGTCCATAATGAGGATGTCTCCAAGCGATATACACATGACACCATCAGAGAACTATCTTTTTACGAAGGAGAGAAGAATGTAGATCTGGGTTTCGTAGGGTCTTGTATGGTCCATAAGGGAGACATCAAGATCGTCTCTAAGATGTTGAAGAACCTGGAAGAAGAAAATGGTGAAGTAGAGTTTAATGCACCACTCGTGGTCACCGCTCCAACCTACAATATTATTGATGAACTCAAGGCAGAGGGTGATTGGGAGATGCTTCAGAAGTATTCTGGATTTGAGTTTGATGATTCTGCTCCTAAGAGTGTCGCCCGCACCGAGTATGAGAATATCTTGTATCTGGAGCGACCAGGATGCAACCTATGTATGGGTAATCAGGAGAAGGCAGAGAAAGGTGATACTGTTATGGCTACATCAACTCGTCTGTTTCAAGGTCGGGTAGTGAAAGATTCTGATCGTAAGAAGGGAGAATCCTTACTAGCATCGACGCCGGTAGTAGTACTATCTGCCATATTGGGTAGAGTACCGACTCTTGCTGAGTATAGGTCTGCCGTAAGAGGGATCAAGCTGACACAGTTTGCTCCACCTCTCAAAAAGATGACTACCAAACCACTGCCGGCTCATCAGATATCCTATTAAGGTCTATCATTAGTAGCTTAGTACTTAGAGGATTTCAAACTGATCCGCATCTCTGACGAATGGCAGTTTGCTCCTTACTACTGCCAAATGTTTTTTGGAAAGTGTGGTGTTATATAATATCTTTTTTTTCTTGATGAAATAGGGTCTTTCTCCATCCTGGATCTATTAAGCAGCTATCTCCGTTATATTCATGACCGTACCCATCAGTCCCGACTCTGTTCACTCCTATGACATAAGATTGATTTTCGATAGCACGAGCTCTTAATAAGGTATTCCAATCGTATGATCTTTGATTTGGCCAACTGGCTATATAGATCAGTAGATCGTACTCCATATTTACGTTCCGTGACCATACTGGAAATCTCAGATCATAATAGACCATTGGATATATCTTCCAACCTTTATAATTCACGATTAATCCATTATTGCCGTCACTATAGCGTTTATCTTCATTATACATGTCGAATAAGTGACGTTTGTCATAGATGTAATTGCTTCCATCAGGATTCACCCAAATCAATCTGTTATAATAATTTGAGTCATCTCTTATTATAATGCACCCCATTATAGCTGCATTTTGTTCTGCAGCCATTTTTCTTATCCAGCGCACACTTTTTCCTTCCATAGTTTCGGCATGTTTTGTGGACTCCATGCTAAGGCCTGTGGTAAAAATCTCAGGTAGGATGATAAAGTCAGTATTCTCTTCGATAGAATTCATTTTCTGACCAAAAGCTTGAAGATTTTAATCGATTCTTTGCCAAAATATATCAGATTGAATAATGGTAACATTGAGATCTTGAGTCATATCTTATTGATTAATTCGGCAGCCTGCATGAGTAATGGATCACTTTTCGCAAAACAAAAGCGTATAATTTTTTGGTCTGTAGCATCTGAGTAAAAAGAAGAAATAGGAATTACTGCGACGCCCTTCTCACGAGTCATCCAACGAGCGAATTTTGATGACCCATATCTGATATGTTGTCGTATGAAGCTAAAATAAAGTATGTGCCGCGACTGGGAATGATCTTAAATTGGCTATCTTAAATGGCATCTTGAAAGAGGTCTCTTTTTGACTGAAAAAGTGCTGGCAGGGATAAATAGTACTTTGGATCTTTGAGATACTCAGCTAGAGCATGCTGCAAAGGCTGATTAATACTAAAGGTATTAAACTGATGAACCTTCCTGATCTCGGCGGTGATCATTTCAGGAGCAATTATATATCCAGTGCGCCAACCAGTTGCATGAAAAGTCTTGCCAAATGACATGGTTACGATGCTCCGGGTAAATAAGTTATAATAATGCAAGACGCTCTCAGGCCTTTGATCGTCATAGATGAGATGTTGATAAACCTCATCTGATAACACCAGTATATCAGTATAACGTGTCAGGTTATCTAAATTATCTAAATCAGAATTAGTGAGAATAGAGCCAGTGGGTTTCTGAGGAGTATTAATGATGATCATCTTTGTTCGAGACGTGATCTTATCGGCGACTAAGGTCCAGTCAATATTGAAATCAGGAGTCTTAAGGTTAATTGGCACATTGATTCCACCATTTAGCTCAATTGCAGGTCGATAACTGTCATATGCTGGTTAAAAAGTAATTACCTCGTGACCAGTTGTTATTAATGCTGCTATAGTGCTATATATTCCTTCAGTCGCGCCGTTAGTAATAGTAATCTCATCATCTGCACTGAGATTTCTATTGTTTAATAAGCTGACTTTCTTCTTTATCGCCCCTCTCAATTCTATAACACCTGCCATTGGAGCATACTGATTATAATCCTCTTGGATGAATTGATTTATGAGATCTTTAAGTTCTGATCAACCTGAAAATCGGGAAAGCCTTGCGACAGATTGATTGCATCATATTCAACTGCCATTTAACTCATAATAGTAAATATGGTAGTTCCGACCGTGGGTGGTTTAGAGGTAATTTTCATCAATTACAAGATATTTTCTACCCCAATCTCCTCATGAGACTTTTATTGATTTTCAAGAGATGTTTCTGTGTAATGATGCCGACCAATTCTTTTTTTACAATAACAGGTAGGCAAGTGACATCTTTATCAATCATCAGTTGCAGCGCATCCATGATTGAGGCATCTGGACTAACAGTTACTGGATCTGCTTGCATTACATCTTTAACTAAGAGGTCTTTAGATTTTTTTGACCTTTTCTTTTTTAGTGCTACGACAGTTACCTTATTCAATGAGACTAATCCTACAAGATTTCCTTTTTTGTTCTCAACGGCCATATGACCTAAATTCTTCCATGACATAAGATGAGCTACTAATTCCGCTAGATCTGAGCGCTTAGCCGTAAACAAATCAGTTTCCATGAACTCTGCAACAGTCTGGTTCTCTGGTTTATAGTTTTTATGGTCTTTATACTCTGGTTCTCTCCATTCGTGTACCGGTATATTCTTTTGCTGCTGATCGTACATGGACTCTGTGAGAATAGTTAGAGCTTCGTCATTATTATTAGATTCCTTAGCCAGTTTGGTGTATGATCTTAACTGCCATCTCGCTCCAGTCATATGACGACTAGACCGTTCCTCTATGATATCGAGGTATTTTGAAATATCAGCTTCGTTGATATTCATGGATTTTAGGCCTTCTCTACTCAATGGAATGAGTTCTTTTATGATGAGTTCCTTGGCGCTGATTTTCAAATCATTTCTCCAGGTAAATTTAGAGTCAATGCCAAATCTTGCGGCTTTCCCAAAGTTGTCTCTTACATCTTCATAGGACATATGACTCGTAATGTCTTTATACTCATCTCTCAGCCCGAGCATTGCACCAAGCCAAAATGAGGTGTTGGCCATTTCATCATCAATAGTAGGCCCAGAAGGGAAAACTCTATTTTCTATTCTAAGGTGAGGTTTCCCAGTATCACTGATACCATAGCATGGTCTGTTCCATCTATAAATAGTGCCATTGTGTAATTGTAGAGCCTTCAGTTTAGGAACCTTTCCTTTTTTAATCAGATCATAGCTATTCTCTTTTGGATCATCGTGAATCAAAGCTCGAAATCTTGCAATATCTTCTTTGAAGATTTCAATCACAGAATCTTTAATCCAACCGTTACCCAAAGTGACCCGTGGGCTCATCTGTCTCATGTGGTCAAGAGTACGGCGTGTGTCTATAGCTTGTTGAAATAGGGCGATTCGCGTCTCATGCCAGAGACGCTTGCTAAAAACTAAAGGAGAGTTAGAAGAAATTGCTATACAAGGAGCCGTTAGTGCTAATGCTACATTATAAAAGGGCACAAAGTTTTGAGCTGATACTTGAAGGTGAACTTGAAAGCTGGTATTGCATGCCTCCAGTAACGGAGAATCATGCCTCACTAATAACTCGTCTATACCAACCAATCTGAGTTCAAAAGATTTAGCCCTGAGCTCCCCATGAATGGCTTCCATCAATTGGGAGTACCTTTCTTTAGGAGTTAGATTTTTTAAATCAAGATGATATTTTCTAAGAGTAGGTAGAACACCGGTTAAGATATAACCAGCATTTTCCTTGGCTAATAATCCATCCAATGTATTCAAACATTCCTCTAATTCAGTTCTCATTAGAGAAAGTGCATCTTTCTCAAAACGCTGAGGACTGAGGTTAATTTCGAGATTGAATTGTGCCAGCTCATTGACCAACCAATCATAATTGGGGTGTTCATCTAATATTTTAGGGCCTAAGTTTACGGGGGCAAAACTGTCCTTGTCTATTAAGACAACTTCCTGTTCT
>CACLQQ010000068.1 GCA_902609095.1 uncultured Bacteroidota bacterium
ATCCATGAAGTAAATCATGACTTCTAACAACATTACTTACTCCTTCAAATCTCAATGTGAAATCAACAATAGCATTTAATATCTTATCTGAAGATTTCTTTTTATCCAAGATGTATTTATGGTTCAAAAAGATCTGATCATTGCTCATGTTCTTTATCCATCGTCCGTCTCCAAAAATTGAATCAACATGATTCTTCAATCCATTTTTATAACCTTCGATATTAAAATATCCAGCAGGAATATTAAAGTTTTGCAGATATAACGGTGTTTCTGCGGCCCCATGATCTGCCGTTATAAATATTACATATTCTTCTGGACCTAAATAATTGTCTAAGAAATTGATAAACTCGGCAATATCTTTATCCAACCGCAGATAGGCATCTTCTATTTCAATAGATCTTGGTCCAAATTGATGGCCAATATAGTCTGTTGAAGAGAAACTAACGGCGAGCATATCGGTGTGTTGATCTGTCCCTAATTCTTCTCCTATGACAGCGGCAATGGCTAGCTCTTTGGTTAAGGTATTCCCGAATGGAGTTTTAGAAAGTAGACTAAATCCTTCTTTTTCTCTAATGCTCATTAAATCATGCGGAAAAGTAGGTGTTGTTTCTCCCCTGAAAAGTATTTCAAAAGGATTATTATCTGCTAAGCTTTTTTCATATGTCTCGATAGGATAAAGAGTTTCCCAAGTAGAGTTCAAGTATTGATCTGATAAACTTCGAGTGTTAAAATCCCTAACCCATACAGGCAGTTCTTCCATAAAGTAAGTGCTTGTAACCCATTTTCCCGTTGCCCCATCATACCAATAGGCACCGCTGGCAGCATGTCCGGCTGGAAAAATTGCTCCTCTATCTTTGAGCGATATTCCTATTGATTTTGCTTTCATACCAGTAGCTAATCTCATCTCATCTGATATGGTAGAAGAAATCATACGATGAGGTGACATTTTTCCAGCAGAGCTCATTGAACCTACTGTATTTACTGATTCATCTTTAGCACAATACACCGATTTACCCGATTCTTTATCGAACCAATTATTTCCTATGATGCCATGTACTGATGGAGTTGTTCCCGTATAGATACTTACATGCCCTGGTGCAGTATAAGTTGGCTTGTAGCTGTAGTGAACATCCACATACATATGGCCATTATTAATAATCTTCTTAAACCCTTCTTCCCCAAATCTATCCCAAAATCGGAAGACATATTCTTGCTTCATTTGGTCAATGGTAATCCCGACTACCAGCTTTGGTTTACTCTGTGATACCAAGGCTGTACTAATCAATATTACGCCGATAAGTACCGATGTGATGCGTTTGATTTTCATGTTCTTCAACTCTTGCAACAAAGTAGCTATTTTTAATTTATCGCATTATAACGTGGCAGGTTTAAGCTTTTATTTTTTACTAGTAAATACGGTATTTTTCACCTGGTAATGAGCGTATTATTCCTTTGAATTCTAACGATAATAAGTGATTGGCAAGTTCCGATGATTTTAACTGAGTTTGATGATGTAGCGTATCAATTGTTACTTTCTCATTAGTCCTGTGATAATTTACAATTGTTTGTTCTTCTTCTGACAATTCTTGAAAAAGCTCAATTTGATTGGTTGGCTTAGATTTATCTGAATCCCAGCTCATTATATAGGCTATATCATTTGCCGATTCTATGAGATGAGCCTTGTTAGCTTTAATGAGTTTGTTACAGCCTATGGACATTTCATCATCAACACGACCAGGCACGGTAAAGACATCCTTGTGGTAAGAATTGGCAAATTCTGCAGTAATAAGAGACCCTCCTTTATGTGCTGATTGGATAACAACTACTGCGTCTGCCATAACTGCAATTATTCTGCTACGCATTGAGAAGTTTTCTCTATCTGGATTTGTCTTAATAGGAAATTCAGTCAATACACAACCTTTCTTTTCGATTTGTTGAGCGAGTTTTCTATTCTGAGCTGGATAAATCTGGTCTAATCCTGTAGCCATAACGGCAATATTGTCTATTTCTTTGGATACGGCATTTTGATGGGCCAGACTATCGACACCATATGTCAATCCACTGATAATTTGGACGTCATAATAATAGAGACTATTGACTATTAATTCGACTTGTATCTTGCCATAGATGTTGGGTTTACGAGTTCCAACTATACCTACTGTTTTGAGAACATTAAGATTGCTGGTCCCTATAGAGTATAAAAGGATAGGTGCATCATCGTATTGCAGTAGTCGCTTCGGATAATTATCATCATTGAGGTAGTAGGCAATATGACAAGAATTATTGATGAGATACTTGACATTTGCCTCTGCTTCTGATAGTTCAGTAGACTTCTTTATATTCTCAAAATGGCGTTGTTGGCCAATACCATTTATTTTGAGCAAATTATGAGAAGATTCCCAGAATACTGCTTTAGCTCCTCTGCAATGAGCGATAAGATTCTTAGCAAGTTCTATCCCGATATGCGGGACTCTTGTAAAAGCAATTTCATAAAATAAATCCTGTGGATTTATATGGTAAAAATACCATAATGATGAGCTCCAGAACAAATCATCAGAACTAATAATCAACTTATATTTGACCTTATGCCGAGGATTATATTGGTCTTACAATCTTTGGTTTTGATTAGTGTTGCTTGTTCACTGCATGCTCAAATGAACGTCAAGATTGGTTAAAATCCTGTTATTGGTAGTTTTTCAGGTATTAATCAGATAAATCAGTCTTTCTCGCCATCTTCAGGCATACTCCAAAGTATTTTTAGCGATTTAGCATTTATGCACGGTGTTCAGTTAGGCTTAAGACAGAGATTTGGTGATCTGGGAGTTGAATTGGGGTGGGAGAGTTTGACTAGCTCTAAGTCAGCTCTTACGTTTAATGAGTCTAACGAGTCTTTTATTAATCCGGTCTTATAACCATGACATTAAGATTTGGTCTTTTTCATTAGATCAATATCTGAATCCTGTTGGATTCGGTTCGTCCATCACACGTAAGAACTACTCTATAGCCCGAGAGGTCGGACAAAATGAAATCTCTATAGTCAATTAGAGCCAATACGGAGTTCGAGTACATCTTAACTGGCTTATTCAGAAAAGTAGTTTGGTATCCTTGGTTGTTCGTCCATATAATCAATTTTATTTGAACGATGTTGACCTCAGTAATTATGCCTCAGATCTCAACTCAGACGTAAGTACTGCTGAATCCTTGAGCTTTTTTGGCCTCAGTTTTATTTTCTATAATGGTCGGCAGTAACTCTATTAGAGTGTAGCTGATAATCTGGCTCCTTGATCAATAGCTCTCTTAGCATCTAACTCTGCGGCTTCATCAGCTCCACCGATTAGGTGGATATGATCTTCATGATAGCCTGCATCTTTCAATTCATCCGCAAGAGATTGTAAGGGCTCCTGTCCAGCACAGATCACTACATGATCGACTTCTAATATTTGAGGTCCTTCAGGAGTCGTAATATGTAAACCTTGATCATCTATTTTTCTATAGGTAGCCATGCCTATCATGTTAACCTTCTTCATTTTTAAACTTGACCGATGTATCCATCCAGTCGTTTTTCCAAGATTTTTACCATGCTTACCTTTTGATCTTTTGAGGAGATAGATTTCCCGAGGAGAGGGTTCGGGATTTGGGGATTTTAGGCTGCCTGCTTGCTCATAGTTCATGTCCACTCCCCATTCATCCATGTAGGCAGGGATACTCAGACTGGGAGAATCATTCTTAGGGGTGCTTAGATATTCCGCGACATCGAAACCTATTCCTCCTGCACCTATAATGGCTACTTTTTGGCCAGCTTCAACTTGCTCAGTTAATATATCTATATAACTCACCGATTTCTGATGATTTATACCTTCTATGGCAGGTTCTCTTGGAGTTACTCCTGTTGCAATGATGATATGATCATAGTTAGCTGATTGCAGATCTGCAGCACTTATCCTTGTATTGAGATGCAAGTTGATTTGAGTTAACTCTATTTGCTTTTTGTAATAGCGGAGCGTTTCATAAAATTCCTCTTTCCCAGGTATTTTCTTGGCCATATTAAACTGCCCCCCAATTTCAGAGGCCCCATCAAATAAATCTACTTGATGACCACGTTGTGCGGCTATAGTAGCAGCACTTAGCCCTGCTGGCCCAGCACCGATTACTGCAATTCGTTTTTTATCTGTGGTGGGTGTATAATTCAATTCTGTTTCATGACAAGCTCTCGGGTTGACTAAGCAAGAACAGATCTTCATTTGAAATGTATGATCCAAACAGGCCTGATTACATCCGATGCAAGTATTAATCTCATCTTCTCGTTCTTCTATGGCCTTCAGAACTAAATTTTCATCAGCTAAGAATGGTCTTGCCATGCTTATCATATCTGCGCAACCATCTGCTAGCACTTGATCTGCCACATCAGGCATATTAATTCTATTCGTGGTAACTAATGGAATGTTTACCTCCCCCATCATTCTTTTAGTTACCCATGCAAACCCAGCTCTTGGAACCATTGTGGCAATGGTAGGAATCCTCGCTTCGTGCCATCCGATACCGGTATTAATAATCGTTGCTCCAGCTTTCTCAATTTCCTTGGCTAAGTGAACAACTTCTTCCCATGTACTGCCATCATGAACTAAATCGAGCATCGACAGCCTGTATATAATGATGAAATTTTCTCCCACTCTTTCTCGGGTACGTCTTATGATTTCAATTGGAAATTTGATTCTATTTTCATAAGACCCGCCCCATTCGTCTGTTCTTCTATTGGTCTTAGAAACTATGAACTGGTTGATCAAATATCCTTCTGAACCCATGATTTCCACACCGTCATAGCCTGCGCCCTGTGCCAGTGCGCCACATTTTGCATAATCTTCAATAGTACGTTCTATTCCTTCATTTGTTAAGCCCTTAGCAGGGAATGGACTAATGGGAGCTTTTGTGTCACTTGCAGATACATTGGATTTTTGATAGCCATATCTTCCCACATGGAGTATTTGCATGCATATTTTACCACCTTCTTTATGAACAGCTTCTGTAATGACCCTGTGTTTATTAGCTTCTTCTTCATTATCCATGGCATTGCCAAATGGCATTGCATTACCTTCTTTATTTGGCGCTATGCCTCCTGTTACAATTAATCCAACTTGACCTCTTGCTCGTTCTGCATAAAACGCTGCCATTCTATCAAAACCACCTGGAGTTTCTTCTAAACCTGTATGCATCGAGCCCATTAATACTCTATTTTTCAGCGTTGTGAAACCAAGGTCTAATGGTTTAAGGAGATGTGGATATTTACTCATGATTCTAATTTTTCTATACTAAAATAACACGGGAGACTAGCTCATTATTGAGTAATATTGGCATATCATTGCAGATTACAGATTTATGAGAGGTTTTAAGAAAATAGTGCTTGTTTCGTGGTGCTTAGCGATGACGGTTCTATTCATCTCCTACATTAGTAACTACTGGTGGCTTTTTGATATCATCGCTAGTTTTAAGTTTCAGTTGGCCATAGGTACCCTATTAATATCAGTTTTAATGGAAGCCGACCGATTCTATAGTACAGCAGCTATCGGTATTGTCTTCAGTTTAATGAGTATCTATCAGATCTGTAGTCGCTTCTCATCGAGTTAAGAACTGACTTCAGGCTCATTTAACGTTGATATAGTCTCTGCTAATCTGCTTTCATCGAATCCATCTTATGATCTCTACAAAGCATATATAGATATAGATGTGACCAATGTTCTTTTATTTATTGAATATACAGCAGATTGGGATCGCGCATTATCGGAGAGCTTTTTGGCTGAGCTCCCTTATAGTATCAAGAAAATTCAAAATGATAATTTTGGTATTTCGCTACGCAGTCGATTTCCAATTATCAATCAAAAGGTCTTTGATAATACCAATTCCAAATTTCGCATGATTGAGGCTCAGATTCAGATAAATTCCGATACAGTAACAATAGTCGGCTTGCATCTGGAGAATCCCGTAGGGACCAGTAATAGTGCAACTGGAAAACAGCAAGTAGATGGATTAGTTAAAAGATATCAGAATTATGATAATCTTATTCTGCTTGGAGATTTTAATATGACGCCTTATTGGTCGGATTATGATTATCTGTGCGCCGAACTTAGCCTCAAAGAAACTCGATCTGCGCTAATACCTACTTTTCCTGCCTATTTTGGGCCTTTGATGATTCCTATAGATCATTGCCTTGTAGATGAGACTATTGAGTTTGTTTCAATTAAAACCGGCCCAAATATTGGCTCTGATCATTTGCCATTGGAGATTGTTTTATCATTGTGACTCAATTAATAATTGCGAATTATTGCTATGAATACAATCGAGGAGTTATTGAAATTACTATCTCTGGAGGAAATCGATCTAAATCTTTACAGAGGCCAGAACTATCAAAGCCCATGGGGTCGAGTTTTTGGAGGGCAGGTTCTTGGTCAAGCTCTACATGCGGCCTATGAAACAGTACCAGAGAATAGATTTGCTCACTCTCTACACGGATATTTTATATTGACAGGCGATATTTCTAAATCTATTATTTATGATATGGAGACCCTTCGAGATGGAGGGAGTTTTACTACAAGGAGAATTACAGCTAAACAAAATGGAAAGGCTATTTTCAATATGGCTGCTTCGTTTAAAACTCCAAGACCTGGCCTTAATCATCAAATAGATATGCCCGATGTCGCTGGACCCGAATACTTAAAATCAGACATTGAGTTATATCAGAGTTTAAAAGATTCGCATCCTAAGCTTTTCAAAAGTTTAACTAATGAACACCCCATAGAATTTCGGCCTGTAGAATATTACAGTTTCTTGAATCCATCTAAGGAGGAGCCATATAGGCATGTCTGGCTCAAAGCCAAAGGAAGTTTACCTGATGATATAAGAGTGCATCAAGAGATTTTGGCTTATGCATCAGATTACAATCTTTTGGGTACTGCGCTATTGCCACATAGAGATGTAGCCGTGCCTGGAAGTTATTTTATGGCAAGCTTGGATCATGCCATGTGGTTTCACCGTTCCTTTAGGATAGATGAGTGGCTTCTATATGCTTTGGACAGTCCGAGTGCATCTAATTCACTTGGATTCACAAGGGGCAGTATCTTTAATCAATCTGGCGAATTAGTGGCTTCTGTTACCCAAGAAGGCTTAATGTCTCCGTTTAAAAAGTAAGGCCTAACTGATTAACATGGCAATAGCTCCTATAAAAGTCATCAGGATTATGAAATATCTGTAGGTGGCATCCGTGAAGTAACTTACAACCTTAATACCGGCTGCAAAACCTATTGCAATAAATGGAATAAGACATACACTGATTAATGAACTACTCCTGTTGATGGTATCCCAGTAGAATATATGAAATGGGACTTTAAATAAATTTATAAGGAAGAATAACCAGGCTGCAGTACCGATAAAAGTTTCCTTACTCAGTCTCATGCTGAGGAAATATAGATTAGAGAATGCTCCTGCCAAGTTTCCAATCATAGTAGTAATACCAGCCAATAGTCCTAAAATCATACCAAGAACAGTTGATTGACTTGATAAATTCATCGATGATTTTTCATAGGCGAGCATGAGAGCTACGCTGATTATGATGATTGCGGCCATTACGAATTTAAAGGTGTATTCAGGTAAGTCGCTACCAATCCAAGCTCCGAGGATAACTCCTGTCGCTACGTATGGGATGAGTTTTACCAATAAGCTCCAATTACATTTTTTCTTGTAATAGATTACTGCGGCAATATCTCCGGTAATTAACAAGGGGAGCATGATTCCTGTAGATTCTTTAGCACCATATGCTATTGCCAAGAGTGTTACCGCTATAGCACCTATTCCTTTTATTCCGGCTTTGCTGAAGCCTATTAAAAAAGTGGCAAGTATTCCGGGTATTGATAAAGCTCCCATTATTCTGTTTTATAATGTGCCGATAGGTAACATCAAAAATAAGATTATTGAATTTTTAAGATTAGATCACCTCAAACAATTATCTTGTTCTAGGATTCGAACAAGATTATGATTTTTCTCCTCTTAGTTTTGTCAAATGTCATTTTGGCCGTGATTTTCAAATATTTTGAAAAGTATCAAGTAGATAATCTCAATGCCATAGTTGTTAACTATTTCACATGTGTATTGAGCTCTTCGATATTCATGGGGCACCAGTCTGTTCCTTCTGATTTTTACGCTAAGCTATGGTTTTTCAGTTCGATTATGTTGAGCATTCTTTTTATAGTTGGTTTCAATCTAATGGCCATTTCTTTCCAGAAGGCAGGATTGGCTTTAACAGCTATTATTCAAAAGATGTCTCTTTTGATATCTGCTGCTTTTGCAATTGTGTTTTATGATGAGATTTTGACTAACTATAAGCTCATAGGATTTATAGCAGCCGTGATGACTATTATATTGGTCAACTATCCCAAAAAGGGACAAAAGATAGAATTAAAAAATAAATGGCTAATTGCCCTTCCTCTCACTGTTTTTCTACTGAGTGGTTTTATAGAAATTTTATTATTTTATGTTGAAGTGTCAGGCCAAGTAAATGGCGATGGAATGTATTTCACAGCAACGGCATTTGGGTTAGCGGGATGTATGGGTAGTCTATTAGTACTGTTTAGAGTGATCACTAAGCGTGCACAGTTTAGATTAAAGGATGTAATAGGAGGTGTTATTTTGGGCTTGCCTAACTATTTGAGCATTTATCTATTGGTTTATTTACTTGGCAAAGGTTGGGAAGGTTCGATATTATTTCCTCTAAATAATGTTTCTATATTATTGATGGTCACTCTTATAGGTGCATTTTTTTATAAAGAGAAGATAGATAAGCTTAAGACCATTGGCTTATGTTTTGGTATAATTGCTATCGTTTTAATCGGCTCAGGAATTTAAATAGACCTATTATGAAATATCTTTTAATCCCAGCAATATTAGTTTTCACAATTTTAACTGTGTTAAGTTCCTGTAAATCTAAATCTGCAGTAGCTGATTTGTCACAAGAAGAAATTGAAAATAGGCTTGCGGAGGTTTTTGAAAGCAAAAAGTATAAGTGCACTCAAAACGAAATTAAAGATTTACGATTATGTATTGCGGACGACGATCCTACGGGAGATCGCCTTCGGAAGGTTTATGCTGTCTATAATGACGAGTATCAAATAGTCTATGGGCCTAAAAAAGTACATGGTAAAGTGTTTTGGACAGATGATGATCATGTGATGTTGGAGATCTATCCGAGGGTAATAGATAGGAGTACAGAAGGGGAACAAATAAAAAGAGAAAAAATTAAAGCTAGGTAATAAAGTAATCGGTATGATAAAGAAATTAGTTTTTACGGGCTTGACTGTATTAGCTGTATTATTCATTTACACAAACAATAGTAATTCAGATACAGACGAGCTTAATGTTAATTATCAAAAATATCTCAATAGTAAGATTGAGAAAAAGAAAGCTGGGATTATCAAGTATGATATGCCAGAAGAGCATGCTCGAATCGAAAGGGAGATAAGAACCCCAGATGATTTAATCTCACCAACGTATTCAGGAAATTATAGAGTGAATGAGTATATCAAGAGACCTAAGCGAGAAAAGTCCAACAACATCACATTTACCGAGAGAGGACCAGGAAATGTTGCGGGTAGAACAAGAGCGGTATTAAATTTTAGTGAAGACTTTACATTTAGTACCTGGTTAATAGGGAGTGCATCTGGAGGGATATGGAAGACCACAAACGGAGGTGAAACTTGGGAGAATAAGACAGCTAACCTCCCAAATCTTGGATTCAATACATTGGCGCATTCTCCTGCTAATGAAAATATAGTTTACGCAGGTACGGGAGAACATTTCACTAATGATCTTGATGGAACAGGGATGTTTAAATCTGCTGACGGTGGTGACAGTTGGGTGCAGATTGCCAGTCCGGAGGACTACGTAGACTTTAGAAATGTGAGTCGAATCGTTGTCGATCCAGAAGACCCTAATGTGGTTATTGCGACCACAAGAAATAGTGTATGGGCCAGAACAACCGGCCATGATGGGTTCTTAGATTCAGACTTACAGGCTGCAATATATAAGTCAACAGATGGCGGTATGACATGGGAGAGAAAGTTAAGTTCCACAGAAGACAGATATGATCATATTGTAGCTGACCCTACTGATTTCAATACACTCTATGTGGCCATTAATGGTATCAAGGTTGTTAAATCTATTGATGGAGGAGAAACGTGGGCTGATGCCAGTGCAGGGCTTGCTCGAGGTGGGCGCGCTGAGATTGGTATTTCTCCAGTTAACCCTCAACGACTATGGTTGTCGACACAAGGAAATCTTACAGGTACGGGGTCCGATTTATATGTTTCATCCAATGGTGCTGATTCTTGGGAATTAGTATCTGCTCCTGATGGAGTAGGGAATGTACACTTCTTAGCTGGACAGGGATGGTATGATAATACAGTCGCAGCACATCCTCACAATGAGGATATCATATATGTAGGTGCCGTAAACCTTTGGAAGTTTACATTGACAGGAGATAGTATCGCATCAACACGGTTTGAACCATTTGAAGATGGTACCGAGGAATTCTTAGACCTGATCAATTTTGGGGGAGCTGTGGGTAATGGAGGAATAGATTTAGGTGAAGATCTTACTCCTGCAGAAATTAATCCTGTCGAGATCAGATTTGGTCAAGGGGGGCAAATGGCGCATAGATTTACGGTCAATGGCAGGGGTTCTGGAGTGCCTGCGAGTGATTATGAGTATGAAGACTTAGTAGAGATCCCATTTCAAGTTTGGGATACAGAACTTGACCGTCAGTTGATGGTCTCATTCAGAGATCAACAGAATGACACTATCTGGAATCTAATTCCGGAGCTGACTGATAATGCAGTTTCAGAAGAAAACAGTAGAGAATATATATTCATTCACAACGTAGATTATACCGATACGACTGATGTTAATATTGCCGTAAGCGGCGGTGGTCATGAATATCGCAATATGTACTTTTTGTGGCCAGTATTAGCCGATAATAGCCCATATACTGATAATGACTTTCCAGAGTCTAACTTTAGAATTGACAAAAACTCTATCAACGCCTTGGGTAAAAATATTGAGACTGTCTCGGATGCCTACAATGAGTTTAGTGGTATAAATAGATTCGTCCAGAATAATCGTACATCATCTGGAATTCATCCAGATCACCATAATATTTTCATATTAAATGATGTCCCTAATAGACGTCAATTTAGATTGTTAGTTGGTAGTGATGGGGGAATGTTTGTGTCAAGGAGAAGTTCAAATCCTGGTGTGTTAGATGATGCGTTCTCCTATGCGTCTTTAGGTAACAATACCACTCAATTTTATAGTGCAGATAAGGCTCCAGGAGTAGACAGGTATATAGGAGGAATGCAAGATAATGGAACTTGGTTTACTCCTTCAGGAATGAATGGGAGTGCCTCTACTCCTTACCGTTTTGCTTTAGGGGGTGACGGTTTTGAGGCTATTTGGAATAATCGAAATTCTGATCTGATCATTGCCGGTTCTCAATTCAATAATTTTTCAAGGACGATTAATGGTGGAACCACTTGGAATAACGCAACCAATGGAATCGATGACTCAGGTCCTTTCTGGAGCCAGTTAGAGAATTCTAAAAATCTTCCTGATCGGATATTTACAATAGGTAGCTCAGGCGCATGGAAGTCCAATGATTTTGGAGGAACTTGGACCCCTACAAGGATAGACGATCCAAGATGGAGTTTCAATAGTTCTATGAGTATAGAAGTATCAATCGCAGATTATAACACAGTATGGGCTGGTGGCGCATTGTCTGAAAACAGACGATTCTTCGTCTCTACAGATGGTGGAGATAGCTATAAAGCAACTAATTATTATCAAGATCAGATTTTAGGAAGGTCATCAGGACTTTCTACTCATCCTACAGACCCAGAGACGGCATATGCTATGTTTTCTTATCAAGGAAGGCCCAAGATTTTGAAAACCACAGATTTAGGCGAAAATTGGGAAGATATTTCTGGATTTGCTGAGTCAGAAGATGGCTCAAGCACAAGAGGGTTCCCAGATGTTGCGGTCAATAAGGTTTTTGTCTTTCCTAATGATACAAGCCGCATATGGGCTGGCACGGAGATAGGAATAGTCGAGTCGCTAGATGGTGGTGCCTCTTGGGCTATTATGGATAATGAGATGGGGGCTATTAATGTGTATGATATGATCCTCCAGGATGATCAGATTGTCATAGCCACCTACGGAAGAGGGATATGGACGGCAACTGTTGAAGGAATAGAGCAAGAAGTTATTTTTCCACCACTAATTGCAAGTTCTTTTGTAGCTCCAAATGGTGAATTAAAGCTGCAGATAGAATACAATGCTGTATTCGATTCTTCCATATTGCTATTGAATGGTGATACAATTGATCAAATAACCATAAACACCGAGGGCACTGAAGAATTTTTGTTGGATAATCCTATGTTAGAAGGTGTTGGGGAGTTTCAGGTAATTGGTTATTTAGATGGACGCGAATATCCATCTATCATATTTAGTGTCGCTTTATTTATTCCGATAGAGCCTGCCATAGAGTATTTTAATGATTTTTCTGATTCGACTCGACATGGGGAGTTCTCTGGGAACGGTTTCTCCATATATACAGAGGAGTTCTTTGATGATGATGCCATACATAGTTTGCATCCACACCCGAATAGCACAGAGTTGGTGTATGTTTTAACTCAGCCAATTCAAATAAAAGGACAGCAGTTTTTAAATTATGATAATGTTGCTATAATTGAACCAGGAGAACCAGGTACGGTGTATGGAGATAATCAATTTTGGGATTATGTCATCGTAGAAGGATCTATAGATGGTGAAAATTGGATAGAGCTATTAGATGGATATGATGCCAGGGCCGATCCTGATTGGGAGTTTGCTTATGTGCCGGATGGTGTAGCCGGAGGAAGACAAGGCTTATATCGTCCTCAACAGATCGATTTGTCACAATTTTTCACAAAGGATGATATCGTTCTTATTCGTTTCAGACTTTTTGCTGATGCCGGTGTCTTTGCTTGGGGGTGGGCGATAGACAATGTTCAGGTCATATTAGATAATACAACACCTACTATCGATATCGTAATAACGGAAAATAAGATTTATCCATCTATCACATCCGGACCCGTTACTGTAACAATCGATGGCAGGATGGAGTTAACAAATTTGTCTGTTTACAACCTTAATGGTAGAGTAGTCCTAACTAAGAGCATTGATGGCTTAGATCAGTATCAATTTGATATAAGTACACAGAGCTCAGGATACTACTTAGTAGAGTTATCAAATGGAGTCGATAATGTAATCCAAAAGATTATTAAAGAATAACTTAAGTAAAGAAGCTTAAGGTTTAGGAATAAATGGTGGTCTGCATATAATTGCAGCCACCTTTTTCTTTCTTATGGCAATTTGAATCTCAGTTCCTTTCTTATGTTTAGGTACGTCGACATACCCTAAT
>CACLQQ010000069.1 GCA_902609095.1 uncultured Bacteroidota bacterium
ATTTTACCCCTGTCCAAGGCATCAATAATCTATTAGGTAAGTTATGTACACAGTGAAATGTCCAAAATGTCATGTTTCTGCAAGTGATGCAGGAGTCAAAAATTTAACACACTTTAACTGGGTAGAGCATAATCAATATATAGTGAACCGAATATTAAATTTGCTCCAGGATTTAGCCATTATTTAAACAACTCATTTTTGTTATATAATTCTAATTTAAGGTTCTCTGATGTTGGATCAATTATTTATTTGGTCTTCTCTACAAAATAGCTCATATCTAAGTCTTACTTTAATGAACTGAAATTATGCTATGGACATATTTAACAAGAGAGCAAATAATCCAGGTCCCTTAGGCCAGTACGCAGATGTAGCAGAAGGGTATTGGATATTCCCTAAACTCACAGGTGAGCTTAAGAGCAGAATGAAATTCAATGGGAAGGAAATCATCTGTTGGAGCGTAAACAATTACTTAGATATCGGTAATCATCCGGAGATCAGGAAAGTGGATACTCAAGCCACCCAAGAATGGGGATTATCCTATCCTATGGGATCACGTATGATGTCGGGCAACTCCGATCTCCATGATCAGCTTGAATCAGCATTAGCTTCATTTGTCCAAAAAGAATCAGCTCTCTTGCTGAATTTTGGGTATCAGGGTATCATGTCTACTGTGGATGCTTTAGTCGATCGCCATGATATCATTGTGTACGATAGTGAATGTCACGCTTGTATAGTTGACGGTGTTAAGATGCATATGGGTAAGCGTTTTGCCTATACACATAATGATATGGAGAGCTTAGATAAATGTCTCCAAAGAGCAACCAATCTAATCCAAGATACTACAGGAGGAATATTGGTGATATCAGAAGGAGTATTTGGGATGAGAGGAGATCAAGGTAAATTGAAGGAAATTGTTACTCTCAAATCGAAATATGATTTCAGACTATTAGTAGATGATGCTCATGGATTTGGAACATTAGGAGAAACTGGTGCGGGCGCTGGTGAGGAACAGGGTGTGCAGCAAGACATAGATCTCTACTTTTCTACTTTCGCTAAGTCTTTTGCCAGTGTAGGAGCCTTCTTAGCGGGAGACAAAGACATCATTAGATACTTAAAGTACAATATAAGATCTCAGATATTTGCTAAAAGTCTGCCTATGCCGATAGTAGTAGGAGCCATGAAGCGCTTAGAGTTATTGAAGGCAATGCCTGAATTAAAAGACAAGCTGTGGGCCAACGTCAATCGATTAAAATCAGGACTCAAGGAAAGAGGTCTTGATATCGGTAATACCAATAGTTGTGTAACACCTGTCTACATGCATGGATCAGTTCAGGAGGCTATGGCTTTAGTACAGGATATGCGGGATAACTATAATATATTTTGCTCCATAGTAGTCTATCCTGTTATTCCTAAAGGCATGATCTTATTACGTTTAATTCCAACTGCTGGGCATACTTTCGAAGATATTGACATCACTTTGGATGCATTCGCTGCCATTGCTGATAGATTAAAGCAAGGAATATACAAAGAAGCCGCAGTTCAGTTTGCTATAAGTTAAGAATACGAGCATATGAAACAGCAGCCAATCATTGGGGGTATCCAACAAATAGGTATTGGTAATCCCAATACATATGAATTATGGGCTTGGTATCGCAAAGCATTTTTTGTTGATATCCCAATATTCGATGAGGCAGCAACTGCAGAATTAATGGTGCCCTATACTGGAGGAGAACCTCGTAAGCGGCATGCTGTACTCGCAATGTCAATGCAAGGTGGTGGTGGACTCGAAATCTGGCAATATACCGAACGAACTCCAGAGCCAATATCGTTCGAAGGCGCTATTGGTGATCTGGGAATCTATGTTCTTAAAATAAAGAGTAAAGATGTACGACGGACTTATAAGCATTTGCAAACCATCAAAGTAAATACTGTGAGTGAGCCTGGATTAGATCCTAATGGTTCTCTCCATTTCTATTGCTTAGATCCATATGACAACCTGGTTGAAGTCGTTCATGCTAATGAATGGTACACTAATACTAAAGCTACTACTGGAGGTGTCTATGGATGTACGATCGGAGTGTCAAATATGGATCGGTCTATTCAGTTTTATCGAGACATCTTAGGCTATGATCAGATTATCTATGATGTCAGCGGTAATCAAGAGGACTATGCAGCTTTATTTGGTGGTAATGAAACATATAGAAGAGTACTAATCGGTCATAGTAAACCTCGTCGAGGACCTTTTAGTCAATGGATAGGGGGTAGTCATTTAGAACTTGTACAGTCTTTATCCAGAAATCCAAAGAAGCTTTTTGAAAATCGATTTTGGGGTGATATAGGTTATATTCATCTATGTTATGACATACAGGGAATGGCGGTCATGAAAGCACTCTGTAAAGCCCATGGACATCCGTTCACTGTAGATAGTGCAGACAGTTTTGATATGGGTGACGCAGCTGGACATTTCTCATATATAGAAGATCCCGATGGTACCTTGATCGAGTTTGTTGAAGCTCATAAAATCCCAATTCTTAAAAAACTGGGTTGGTATCTCGACCTGCGTAAGCGAGAAACTGCTAAACCCTTAGCTAAATGGATGCTTAGAGCGCTCAACTTGAATCGCAAGAAGGATTAGGAATAACTTTCGGATAGATTCGCTTCTGTCATGGTCAACAGTTTGGATAAATATGGTAAAGCAGCAATGCTGTTGGCCATTGTTTTAGGCCTCATTCCAGCACAAAGTATATATATCAGTTTAAGTTCACCAACAAAAATTAAACTTACTGATCATCACATTCATATCGAGGGAGGCTTTGGTCTTCGCATTTCATTAGCCGACATTGATAAAGTTCAATTAATCAATTGGCAGGATTTACCTCCAAATGCTAAGAGAAAAAAGACAAGTTCCAACCACAATCATAAAAAAGGTCTATTTGTAGATCACTATGGTGTTGATGTATATGTCTTCGTTGATAATCTAAAATCTGATCAGATTCTGCACATTAGTTGTTTGAAAATGCCAGATCTATATTATGCGAATGCAGATGGGGACCATATCGCGGCATATAACAATCTCAAAAGTATATTAGTCAGTGAGTATCTATGAAATCAACCCAAATCGCCAAGCTCGGACTAAAGGACTTTATTCTATTCTCAGGGTTTATAGGTTTGTTATTAGGCGCTCTTTTAGGATTAATCTACACTGGAGGAGGATTCATTATAGATTGCTTGGCTAGTCTAAATCTTATATCTGAAGAAAGTACGAGTGCACCTGGTTTAAGCTATGGGACGATTCTGGCATTCGGCGCACTGTTAGGCATGCCTATCATATTCGGAATAATAAGGTTGGCAATAGATCTGGTTAGTGCACCACTTTTCAACTTTATTGCTCCAAGTATCGGAGGATTACCTTTCACCTTTGAATATCGAGCATAACAGGATATGTCATCTACTATGAGCATCAGACAGGAGAGAGATCAGGATCACACTGAAGTCAACAAAATCATCAAAGAAGCATTCACAAGTATGGCGATGAGCGATCATCAAGAACATCTCTTAGTCGATCGTCTTCGGAAATCCACGGCATTATTCCTAAGCTCTCATTAGTCGCAGAACTAAATCATCAAATTGTAGGTCATACCTTACTTACTAAAATCAAGATTGTGAATGATCATGATATTCATGAGTCGGTGGCATTAGCACCAGCCAGAGTCCTCCTGAATATCAAAACAAAGGTTTTGGTGGACAACTCATATTAGCCGCCTACAAAAAAGCCAAGTCTTTTGGCTTTACCTCGGTAGTATTACTCGGTCATGATCAATACTACCCAAGATTTGGATATCAGCAGGCGAATACCTTCGGAATTACTTTGACATTCGATGTGCCCAACGAAAATTGCATGGCTATCGAACTAATTGAAAATGCACTACATGGTGTTCAAGGCACTGTAGAATATCCGAAAGAATTCTATGGATAGTTTGATTGAATATTTAAGTACATATAGGGACATCATCCATTACAGTCTACATTTTGTATTTCCTGTGATACTCGCATATGTTTTCTTCAATAAAAGTTGGAAGCGAGCCTATCTAATAATGCTCAGTACTATGATAGTTGACTCGGATCATATATTAGCCAATCCCATTTTTGACCCCAGTCGCTGCAGTATAGGGTTTCATCCATTACACTCCTACCCCGCTATTTTATTTTATATGATCCTTATCACACAACCGATGAGCCGGATTGTTGGAATAGGTCTACTATTTCATATGATTACTGATGGGATAGATTGTATATTGATGTGATTATCCACATGAAAAGAAATTAGAATAGAAACTAAATATGTCTGATAAGTTCACATATCTACTCCGAGTAAGGTATGCTGAGTGCGATGCTCAGCGAGTAGTATTCAATGCTAAATACGTTTCGTATATCGATATTGTTATTACCGAATATTTCAGAAATATTTGGGGAGATTATTCAAACCTACTGAATAAAAGGACTCGACACACAAGTGCTCAATGTCAATGTGAGCTAGAAAGCTTCAGCTACATTTGATATGGTAGTTGCCATGGAGATTGAACTTAAGAATATTGGAACGACATCCTTCACCTATAAGGTCAACTTTATTAATTATCAAACTCAACAATTATTAGCTATTGGAGAGATAACTTACGTTATGGTTAGTGCTAACCAGCATCATAAAACTCCCATTCCTTCAACAGTTAGACAACTTATAGAGAATGGTGCTAATGGGATAGTGGATCATACCGGAGTGTCCAATTAGACTTTACTACGTCCTAATCTGCTTTTATTATCAGCTCAACATCAATTTGGTCATTGGACTGATGTTTTATCTTGATGAAGTACATACCAATTCCCATGCTTGATATATCGATGCGCTGTTCATGGCCCACATTATTGATAGAGGAAACCACCTGACCATCAACATTGAGAATATCAATATTATATCTCGACAGATCGCCCTTGAGCATAAAATAACCAACAGCAGGATTTGGCATAATCATTACACCAGAATCCCCTAATTCTAAATGGGGTTCGTCAGTGATGGTCGATGTATCTGCTAAAAATGATAGTAAATCGGTGGTTGTATAATCTTCTTCACAGATCACCTCCACGATATATTGATACTCTAGCCCGAGTTCAATATCCTCAATAATTATGAAGGGTTCATCAACAATAATTTCTTCTAATTCATCTTCATTGGATAAGCCAAAGAAAAACGCATAGCTCAGTTCTTCATTAACTTCATTACTCAGCTCCCAATAAAAGAATACAGACTCATCTTCAGGGTAGTATTGGGCTCCAATATCTGCTATAGTCGGGCATTCTGTGAGAGGACCTTCATCTATCTCACCATTAAAGATGTCTCTATAGCTTGGATCAACTTTATTGAAAAGATTAAACTTCACTTCACTCAGCCCAGAACAATTGACGTCGCCATGATTGGAGATACTGGTAATGATGACATATCGGGCATCAATCCCAAATAAATCAGGCCCACTAAATCCTGCATAAACCGCAGTACCTGTCCCCTTGGGAAAATTCATATTGCCCCAATGTGTCCAAATGGCTCCATCCAATGAATAATCAATAGATACTTCGTTGAAACCAGAGTTTAGTAGGCTCGGATCATTGACATTCCAAATCCAAGTCTTAGAGAGTGATCGGATTGCACCAAAATCATATTTTATCCAATGCTCTTCATCATAAATATCAATTGGGTGGGTACTCTTGTTACAGGACAACCATGGATTTAGCCAAATTGAGGCGTCAGGTTCATAGCAATCATGTTGTGCATATATATCTTGTATCGATAAAACAATAAGCGTGAAATATATAATAAAGCTCTTCATGGTCAATGATGGTTTAAAAGAGTTAAGCAAGGTTCATGAATCCGAGGGGAGACTCAGAAGACATAGTGTTATAAAAGTTGCCAATATTAGGAAACAGAGTAACTAACTCAGATTTACTCATACCATACCACAGTGCCATCTCAGCAAAGTATTCATCTGTCGATATCTGTGGTATGAGTACACCTCCTCCCACCTCCAGTTCTGAACCCAATTCAAGGTTAGGGTAAGTTCCATAGACCTCTTTACCTTTGACCTTACTACCCATTACGATAGTGTTACCGCCCCAAGCATGATCAGTTCCATTACCATTGGACGAAAGGGTTCGAGCAAAATCAGAAACTGTAAACGTGGTCACACAGTCTGCCACACCAATCTCTTCCAGTGCAGCTTGAAACTCAGTCATCGCTTTGCTCAGTATAGCAAGCATCCTATTTTGATTGTTTAATACTTCATCGTGATGATCCCAACCATTGAATCGTATGAAGAAAGTCTGACGCTTCATACCTAATTGTTGGCGCACATTAATAGTTCGAGCAACCATCTTTAACCGATCCGATAGTTCATTATTGGAGAACTGAGTGGTTACAGATGATGTTTCCACCGCCTTACTGAACAAATCATGCGCATTTTGACTTCCCGTAATAACTTCAGCATAAGTCTTCTTGAACACATCTTGATATTGTTGCTCCATCAAACTTTGTACTGCGGTCTTTCTGATCTGGTTGAACATGTCTGGAGCTTCATAGCCTAATATCCCTCGACTACCAGTTCCCGTAGGAACGATACTGTATTCTGATGATTGACTTCCCAGCTGAAACAAATTTTTCCCGGATAATGAAATATTCATTGATATCTCAGAATTGGTATTCGCCGATTGTACCATGTCTGCTAATCTGCCTGCCCATCCTGTTGGAGATGCCGTATGTGGTACAGAAGTCTGCCACTGTTGATCCTGATCATTGTGCGAAAACAAACCAAAAGGTAGACCACTACTATTCTCATACTGAGCCTTAGTCATAGGTTGTATCAATGTGCCCACATTACAGACGAGGGCGACCTTGCCTTGATCAAAGAGTCCTTTTAATTCGGCCATAGCAGAATGCAGTCCCAGCTGATTGTGATTATAACTTACTGGATCCAGAATAAGGAGTTGGTTCTGAGCTAAGGCTAAATTAGACCTAGCAGTCTTATAGGTATTGTAATCATCAGCATTAGTCGGCACGACCATATTGTAGCTATCGTTACCTCCTCCGAGCATAATACAGACTAATGCTCTGTAGTCCTCTCCATTATCCACATATGGGGCATTGGCAACGGAGGCAGCATTAATAGCCTGCAGGTTGAATAGTGTAGAAAAAAAAGTAGTTGATCCCACTGCTGCACAGCTGGCAGTTCCTATGAATGATCTTCTGGATATTTTATGATGTATCATAATAAACTCTTTATCAATTATTTAAGGATAGCATAATCAGGTGAAATCAGAATGAGATACATAGCCATCCGCAATTTATCTTCAGACTCGTCCAGTTGATTAAGGGCATTTTGGATGATAGCTTGTGTATCTGAGGACAATTGGCCATGGGCATATAGAATATTGAGATAGCGGATCATCTCTGAATCGCTAATGGCTAACACAGCCGACCTATCCATAAAGTTGGACTCCTCAAAAAACTCAGCCTCGCCTACAGCAACCTCTTGTTCTATCTCTTCCCATAGACAGGTGTTTAGATATTCTCCTCTTATAGCAGTTCTATCGACGTCATTGATCAGCCCTATAGCATTAGAGCTATTGAGTAATTGATATTCTGGTCCGACCAGATAATTCCACTCTACTGAACTCGAGGGTCTGTAATCTGGCCTGAAGAAGTTGAAAACGCTTGGAGACTTAAGGGGAGATTGCCCCATTTGTGCCATGACGCATTCCATATCGTTTACATAATTATCAGCACCATCTGCAGTCAGAGGCATAGCCCTAAGGAAGTTCATCATACGCACTACAGGCTCCTTTAACTTACCAAATCTACGATCAGAAGTTGGGTTGCATGAAGAAGCCTCAGGATCTAATAAAATCGCTTTGATGATCTTCTGAAAGTTGTTTTCCTTATAGGGATCGAACTTCCGTGCTATCCGTTGGACATATCCATAACTGGGATTCGAGGTAGTCATGAATTGGATTAATGCTTTGCAGATGAATGGTGCTGTATTCTGATGCGAGGAGAGGTGATCCAGCGTCATACTGACATCAATATCTCCAGTTTGATTAGCGGGTAATTTATATCCATTTAGCAAGTGCTTTTCTCCAGAATCGTGATAGTCCTCATACATGACCATAGGCAGAGAATAAGAGTTGTCATAATGACTTAAGAAGTGCACTCCTCCAAACTCTCTCTTGCTGGAACCATCACTGAGTCCAGTAAATACCTTAGCGAATTGCTTGATATCATCATTATTATATGTCGAAATGAATGCTCCAGACTCATCCTTTTTTCTACTCCCATTTTGCTCCAACTCCCAGAGGCCAATGCTGAAAAGTTGCATAATTTCCCTCGCATAGTTCTCATCAGGGTTGGTATTCAGTTCAGGGTTAGCTTTCTGATTACTATAATGGGAAAGGTATCTACCCATAGCAGGGCTGTAAGTAATATCATCTATTAACTTCCTGTAGTTACCAAATGAATTGATTAAGAGGCTATCATAGTAAGTTGCTGTCAAATGAGAGTAGTCAAAGAAAAGATCAGAAGTGGCACCAATCACGAATATCTGGCTCATGATATTCGCCATTCTTTGGCGCAGGATATCTGCAGCTGTCATATTGTTATGGAACCATGAAGACTCAAACCAAGATATCCATACCTCAGGTGTTCCCTCTTGCTTCTCATTATCATAATCTTGAAAAAACTCATAAGTTTTATCCGTAGTGAAGGTCGCCGGAAGGCTAAACTGCTCCTCTAACCAGGCCTCCTTGCCCATAGCACTGACCATTTGTATGGTTGCCATATCTGCACCGAAGGTACATTGAGCTAAAAATCGAGAAGCCTCAGACAACTGCTCTTGATTTTGAATTGGAAATCCATTCACGGTTTGATTACCAGATCCACTACTGGAAGAAACAAAAACCCCATATTCATGTCCTGCACCAAGATAATCGTGGTTTACATAGGCCTGTGATACCAGATCCATACTAAGACAATACAGAAAGAACAGGAATATAGATCGACTCATTACTATCAATAATTTGAATTATTGATAGTAAAACAGGTTGGTGCAGAATTACCCTACCTCATATACGAAATTCTTTAAAAGCTCATGCGAAGCATAATTCTGGGAGTGAATCCAAGGAGTCGCTTCTCAAATCGGAATTCCACAGGAATAGTATTACCTAATTCATCCTCATCATCATCTATCAAGGATACGAGCTCACCTATATTCTCATGATTAGCAAGATTAATCAATGACACAGAAGATTCAAATAAGCGCTTACCAGCTTTTTTATTCCAAGAGAAACTCAAATCTAATCTATGATAATCAGGTAATTCCTCCTGATTGATCCCATTATCATAGTTAAACTCATAAAATGTTTCTTCATCAACCTGAAAAGAACCGATACCAGTAGGCTCTGTAAATGGTAGGCCACTTTTGTATTGGTAAGTGAGATTAATTCTGAAATCACTAAAATCTAAGGTTGATACTACGCTTAATCGATGTCGTTGATCGATCTCAGAAGGAGTACTCTGTACGATATCCTCCCCGATATAATAGTTATTATTGAGAGAATAGTTAGCCCATAGTCCGAAGTGGCTCCACTGTTTTTTAATCAATAACTCTATTCCCGTAGCATTTAATCCAAGGGGATTCTCTAATTCCAGAGGATCTATAATAGTAGAATTAATGATACTCAGATTACGCATATTATGGTGATATACCTCCACATCCATCAACCAACCCGACTTAGAACAAGCTAATCCCAATGAGAATTTATCCGCATATAAGATACTTTCTGGTTGCAGATCAGTGAGCAACCAAAAGTTAGTACTGATGATATCAGTGATGCCAAAATCTCGATTTTGTGTAATGAACTGATATACTCTACCAGCAGAAGTCTTGATCTGGACTCCTGAGCTCCAATTATATGAATAGAATAACCGAGGAGAGTAGAGCCAAAAATCTGGTTCTACAATAGGATTACTGCCCTTCAGGCTTATATTAATATGATGATTGACGGGACGATATATAAGTGATGAATAGAGATGATTGAAAGAAGTCTCCTGATTAAAAGAGTCATTAAAACCCGGCTCAAAATCTGATGCCTCAAGGATATCGTATTGGACCTTTTTTTGATCTCTGATATAACCAAAATTCAATTCCACCCAATCACTCCACTTATACTGGTTATTAATAGACAGGGTTGCATCCTTAATCCGATTGAGATTATTATAGTTATATATGGTCTGATCATCAAAATCATCATTTAGATCTAATTGGTAAGCATTATCATACTCTGATAAGCTATAGGAAACAGAACTCTGTATGGTCGATGACCATGACACTGATGTATTGAGAGTAAGTACCTCTGAACTGTAGTCAAGCATATCAATACTACTCAGATCATCGTCAAAAAAAGAAGATCTAAGATTGAACTCATTAGATACGCTTAAATAAGAAATACTGGTGGAGACTTGATCAATAGGTTGATATAAAAGCTTAGCATTGATATCCCAGAAGGTCAACTGATTCTCCGCATCAATGAACCCTTCAGTAGCTTCCTCCAAATTGGTCTCGACCTTAGTATTCTGAAAAATCGTATTAAAGTAATTATTGAATGCTATTGTCTTTATCAATGAATTGATGCTGCGACGAGCTCCGACGTACAGTCCAAGCCTGTCACTGACAATTGGGGACTCAACATTCAAATGTGCCTCTGTCAATGATGTACCTACACTATATGATGGCATAAAGGGTACTTCGCCTGGCAAGGATATATTGACCAAACCACCTACCCTATTTTCATATTTTGGGTCGTATATACCCTTATGTAAACTAACCTGATCGATAGAATAAGGATTAATCGATGAGATCATACCAAATAAGTGCCCTGGGTCATATAGGGTAGTATTTTCCCATAGAATAAGGTTTTGATCAGGGGTAGTACCTCGGATATTGAGGTTGGTAGCACTATCGTCTGTAGAATTAACACCAGGCAACAGTTGCAAGAACCCCAATACATCATGTTCGGTCGAGGTGTGGTCTCTGGATAGTATATTATAGTTCAAATCAGTAGACCCATAATTAGCGGTCGTACTAATACCATTCATCAGGTAATCCTTAATTACAACATCTGTAAGATATAACTCCTCATCAATATAGAGTACAATGGTACTGCAGTCAGGAGCTAACTCATCAACATATAGGGTACGATCTTTATACCCAATAAATGATACTAATAGCTGATCATTCTTAAGGATCTCTGCAGTTAGCTCAAACCGACCAATGCTATCACTGCTTGTCCCACTATTAGCACCGATTAGCTGTATGCTCGCATATGGCATGGGCGACCCGGATTCATCCACTATGGTACCACATAATTGCTTACGCTCCGCTGAAGTGATATAAAGCGTATAAATGTCTGTACTCCGAACAAAGGAAAATGGGGTAGACAATAAAATGTGGTTTAGGTCATCCTCTTTACCTTTATATGGTAATGTGATTATGTCAGTATAATTAGAAAGGGCCTCATAATCATAGTTAACGATAAGCTTATAGTGATCTTGCCACTCTTTAAGGGCATCAACTAAAGATAGAGATTTGTTCTGCTGAGCTATCACCTGAGCAGACAGAATCATTAAGGCAGTACAGCACAGTAAGGTTATTCTATGATAACTAATCCAGAGTTTTGATCGCATTGAAATGTTAATCCTAATGGAAGACATATAGATCTGAGCGCAGTCTCTAAATCACTATCTATGAACGCTCCACTAAATATCTTATTTCCTCCGGAATACTTAATACTTATATCATACTGTCTTTCTAACTCGTTAAGTACTGCATCCAAGCTGGCTTGTTCAAATCTTGACAACCCTTGTAACCAGAATGGAGCGTTATGCTCAATAGATTGTTGTGACAAAGAACCATCATTAAGTATGGCTACCTCTTGAGCTACTAAAATAACCTCCTGACCCTGAGAGGAGACTCTCACCGAACCTTCATAACATTCTACTCGGTAGGTCCCATCCCATGCTCCAATGTTGAACTCTGTTCCAAGAACTTCGACTAAGCCATTATCGGTTTTTACTCTAAAAGATTTACCCTTGGTCACCTTGAAGGAGGCCTCTCCTACCAAATTGATCATTCTTTCATCTATATACCCCCTTTTATCATAGCTGATTGTCGAACCATCATTAAGGACTATGATTGATGCATCAGGTAATACGATCGATGCTGTATCTCCATATGAGGCATTCACTTCCGCCAGTCCACTACCCGCCTGACTGATCATATAGATAATAGCCCCACCCACTATTAAAGCAGCTGCTCTGGCCATCCATCGAAATATGGGAACGATAGATGACTTCTCCCCAACTTGATTCTTAATGTTTGTGTATAGGCGTTCGCTATCAAGTGTAGGCAATGCAAACCCATTAACTGTATTGATTATAGATTCAAGTTCTGCGAGTTCTCCTGTAGCTCTCAATTTGTCGATTTCCTCTGGAGTTATATCTCCAGAGATCCAACGGGCATATATGTTATCGTCTGAGCTGTTCATGATATTAAAATAGTATAACAAGACAATCCATAAATACCCTATATTTTTTTGTGAATTTTTCTGAGTTGACCAAGAGCTTGATGCATTCGCTTCTCAATGGTCTTGACGCTGACTCCCAACTCTTCTGCTATTTCACGATATTTCTTTTTATCAATTCTACTCATCAAGAATACAGTCCTCTGCGATTCTGGTAAGTCACTTATTGCTGCTTCTAACCTTTGTCTGAACTCTTCTTGCTCTAATAGATGTTGAGGGTTCTCACTATCATGTCTCTTAGTTTGTCTGGATTCAAACTTCAAAACGACCTTCTGGTGTTCTATTTCATTCCTAAACTGATTCATAGCAATGGTATAGAGATAAGACCGGACTTTATCATAAATGACCTTAGAGCAATTCTGCCATAGTTTTACAAAGCTATCTTGGGTGATATCCTCTGCAATCTTTAGATCACCACATTTATAGTATATGAAATTACGCAGGTTTGTAGCATGCTCCACAAAAATCTCATGATACACTTTCTCTTCGCAAACTGACAATGACATACTGCAATTATAGATCAAAGTAGCTAACTAAAAAAATCACCTAAAGA
>CACLQQ010000070.1 GCA_902609095.1 uncultured Bacteroidota bacterium
ATACTGGAGGCAGGTTATTATTGATACATGTCCAGTCATCTCCCATGTCCCAGCTGATATATACCCCATGCTCCATACCGAGAACTAATGTGTTCGGATTGATTGGGTCTTGTCTGATTACTTTGACATAGTCATCTTGAGGTAGGCCATTAACTATTTTCTTCCATGTTTTACCATAGTTAGTGGTCATATAAGCATATGGTGTAAAGTCATCACTGCGATGATTATCCACAGCAACGAATGCAGTACCAGCATCATGTTCGGAAGCATGAATTTTACTGATCCATGAGTATGCAGGTAATCCTGGTAACCTATTGTTGACATTGGTCCAATTGGCTCCACCATCTTGTGTAACCTGTAGGTTGCCATCATCTGTGCCAGCATAAATTACCCCTGATTCTATTGGGGATTCGGCTATATAAAGTATACTACAATGGAATTCTGCAGCTGTATTATCTTGATAAATTTCTCCCCCTGATGTCCGCTGCTTGCTCTTATCGTTGGTAGTTAGGTCAGGGCTGATTACCTCCCAGCTATGCCCTCGATCTTGACTTTTGAATACAACATTACCTCCGAAGTATACAATGTTAGGGTCATGTGGTGATATGTGAATAGGAGCGTCCCAGTTGAATCGATACTTATGACTCTCTATGGCATCACCAGCAGAACCGGTAATCTTAGGGAAAGGATGTATGCTTCTAACTACCCCCGTATTAGCATTGACGTGAAAAGGAACACCACCTTGCAGGTTAGTATACACCTCATGCTCGCTACCCGGTATAGGTACAGCGAAGTAGCCATCGCCATAGCTGAGGCGCTTCCAGTGTCGCTTTAATATACCTGCTCCATTGAGTGAATTACTTGGGCCTACCCAACATCCATTGTCTTGTAAGCCCCCATAAACATTGTAAGGCTCGAGCATATCTATATCCATCTGATAGAACTGGGATAGCTCTATATTATTAATGATATCCCAGTTATCACCTTGATCCCAGGAGACCTGAAATCCTCCATCGCTACCACTTAAGAGATGGTCTGTATTTATAGGATCTATCCAAAAAGACTGGTGATCACCATGTACGTCATTGGCAATAAGATCAAAATTCTTACCTCCATCAATGGATTTGTATAGTCCACCGGATAGTGAGTAGAGGATGTCTTCATTAGTTGGGTCCACCCTGATGTCACTATAATAAAATGGTCTGAAGTTGATGTTCTTGTTATCATTTACCATACGCCAACTATTGCCCCGGTCATCAGAACGGTATAGCGAGCCTTTATCTTTAAACTCTGTAATGACATAAACAACATGAGGGTTTGACTGAGCTACCTGAACCCCAATTCGCGCCATGGCTTGATCAGGAAATCCTTTCATGATTTTTTCCCAGGTGTCACCAGCATCTTTAGATCGGTATAACGCAGTTTGCTTCCCACCACCATCAAATCTCCACGGCTTTCTTCTGAATGTCCACATCCCTGCGTAGATGATTCGAGGATTAGAGAGTTCTATAGCTATATCTGAACATCCCGTGTCTTCATCCAGATATAGGGTCTGCTCCCATGTCTTTCCTCCATCAGTAGTTTTGTAAACACCTCTCTCTGGATTAGGTCCCCATTCTCGTCCCATGGCACAGACGCAGGCTACATCTGGATCATTAGGGTCCACCACTATGCGTTTGATCCGTTCTGTTTTTTCTAATCCAAGATGAGCCCACGATTCACCACCATCTGTTGATCTGTAAACTCCGTATCCGTAACCTACACTATTACGTGGATCTCCTTCACCAGTACCTAAGTAGATAACTTGATCATCGGATGGGGCAACTTTGATTGCTCCAACACTGTAAGCACGTTGATTAAGAAAGATCTCATCAAATGTGGTTCCACCATTAGTGGTCTTGTGTACTCCTCCGTCTGCTCCTCCTATGTAGAATGTAAATGGGTCACCACTGATACCCTCGACAGCTGAAACTCGACCTCCCATGTTTGCTGGTCCGATAGCCCGCCATTTCATTGATGAGAAAGCGTTTTCCTGGGCTATGATAGCTGTGGTGAATAGAAAGGATAGTATTACCTTGAAGTGATAGGTCTTCATTTTGCTTGATTTTAGAACTAAAAGTTAGTAAAAGTTTAGAGCTCCACAATGTGCAATGATTGAAATGTATGTAGTTAAAATGATTATTTCGGCTTATGATATGAGATTTTGTAGCTGACAATTGCGTACTGTTCAAAAATTTGCTTTTCACAGTGTAATAGTTAGGTAGTAAACTAAATCGCTATAATATCCTTATCTAATGTTCATTTTTCCTACAGGTCTAAAAAGAAGGTTTCCGATGGTTTGGCCTTGGACCTCCAGAAAGGTAACATATATGGTCTCTTAGGCAAAAATGGGGCAGGGAAGACCACCATGCTAAAAGTCATGTTAGGTCTCATTAGACCTTATGTTGGAGACTTGCAAGTAGCGGGATATAATCTATCTAAATGGTCTGCCGCATTCAATGCACAGTGTTTTTATGTTCCACAGGATCCATTCTTCCCTAATGGAACCTTGAAGAAATTTACTCAATGCTATGCTCCATTCTATCCCAATTTTAGTTTGGAAAAGTCCTTTAGTCTCTTGAAGGAGTTTGAGATTGATCGGAGTGTGAGCTTCAAGTCTTGTATCCTTTGGACAGAAAAAGAAAGTCTATATCGCATTTGCTATAGCTTGTCAGACCCCTTTAATAGTGATGGACGAACCCACTAATGAGCTGGACATACCATCTAAAAGGCAGTTCAGAAAGATCATCACTCAGATCACTGATGAGAATCGACTGATGATAATCTCATCACATCAAATCAGAGATCTACACAGTCTCATAGATCATGTGATCATGTTAGACCAAGGCAAATTACTAATTGACCATAGTCTCTCAGAAATTGATGAGAATCTGAGATTTGAAATATACCGTAGTGAACCGGTAGAAGAAGATCTTATATACTACGAGAAGTACCTGGTGGATATCTTGGTATCCGAGAAGGTCATGCTGATCATACGTCTCTGGAGATCGATTTAGAGATACTGTTCAATGCGACTATAGACAAACTGGAACACATGAAAGTTTTACTCCATAAAACGAATAGATATGGTTAAACTCGCTAATTCACTGCAAAGAATAGGATGGTTAATCTTCACGGAAATTAGATATAAGCTCTTCACTTTTGGCTTAATGTTTTGGTCTGTTTTCTATTGCTATTATTCTATTATTGGAACCCTAATTTTCAGTTCACTGATCTCATTAGTGAGTTATTAGGCGGGGATAGTAAGAGGCTAATCACATCGAGAACCTTTAATGTGAATGAGGTAATCTACACAGAAACGATTTCTCCATTTGTAGTGGATCATAAGTTTCATATTAATTATTTTCCACTTGCATTTTTGAGTTTAGGAATTGCTGTGATTAGTATTCTATTCAGCGAATATGGTAATAAAACTATACTGATGAAAAAGAAAAGTAAGATTATATTGATGATGTCTGGACTCACCGCATTAGTTATATTGGGGCTATACGCATCACATATGCACCAGAACATTATGGTTAAGCCCTCCATGAATCAGCGATATATTGAAATAGTGGATGACGATGAATTTGAGAAAGAGTTGATGCTGAGTTATGATTATATTCATGTCTCCAATCCATCAATTAGTATCGATGGAGGTTACGAGGATAAGTTGACCATATCTGGATATATTATTACCGAGAATATGGTTAGTATAGACGTCTGTAACGATACGCTCTATATAGACTATTCACATGATTATATCCCAAAATATGTTGGTTCGAATGCCGTGGTGGCTGTCAAAGTGCATGTGGGTGGAGTTAACTTGAAGTCAATCACCATAGCAGATGAGGGAAGCCTCAAAACACCGATCAAGCCATTGGGTATGAAAGATGATAGGGAGGTAGTATTTAGTCAATCTTATCTGAAAAAGTATATGCTGCAGGTTGATTCCCTGACCATAGTAAATGGCCCAGCCAAATTATTTATCGATGGTGATTATCTACAAATCTAATTTTTGACGGTACCGCCAAAAATTTGAATGTTAATTATAAGGGAAGTGGATTAATTCGACTAGATGGTAAGAACCTGGTTTGCGATCGTACTTTAATCAATGCGCATCGCAATAGTTTAGGAGAAATTGAAGGATTTGTAAACTTGAAAGTAAATGAATATTTAGAGGCAAACCTATATGGACATTAGATGTGAGATACCGAAGAAACCCAGAAGTAAAAAAATACGAGCGCTCTACGGGCAGAGTTGTTCATCTCACGGAATCTGAATAAGGGGGTAAAGATTAGCTCACTTCATAATCCGCTCCTTATTTAACCATCGGTGATATCGGGCCGCATTACGAGCATGCTCTATATCAGTAACTGCAAATGCATGTTGGGTCCCATATCCAGGTTTAGAACAAAAGAATAAATAGTCATGCTGAACCGCATTTAGCACTGCGTTGATGGCGCTCTTTTCAGGCATGCTGATTGGTCCTGGCGGAAGGCCCTTGTACATATAAGTGTTATATGGGCTATCGTAAGCTAAGTGCTTGTTGAGCACTCTGCGTATGGTGAAGTCACCCACTCCAAATACTACAGTTGGGTCAGCTTGTAATTTCATCCCTTTCTCAATGCGATTAATATACACACCAGCGACCATAGCTCTTTCATTGCTGTCATTGCTTTCTTTCTGAACGATTGATGCCATAGTGGATACTTCATTTTTAGTCATTCCCAGAGCTTCTAATTTTATCTCACGATCTCCTTGAGCCCAGTATTTGTCATACTCGCTTTTCATTTTAGAGAAGAATCCCTTTGAATCAGTATTCCAATACATTTCATAAGTGTCAGGAATGATCATGCCAATCACAGACTCTGGAGAGAATCCATAACCTTTGATATATCCTGTATCCTGGAATAATTCTGCTAACTGTATCGAGTCTGGTTCTATTTGATCAGCTACAACTTTGATCACATCATAAATGGTCCTTGACGTGCTGATTGTAAGTTTTATAGGTGTTTGTCTTCCTATTCTTAGAGTTGATATAATGTCTCTATTAGACCATCCTGGCTCAATTATATATTTTCCTGATGGAATTTGTTCAGGTCCGTACTTCATGAGTTTACTGACCTGCTCAAATGTCCATGGATTGCTCAAGACTGAATCTTGAATCAACCTGTCCTTGAGTTCATTGAATGTTGACTGACTCGAAATATAGAGCTCATACGACTCTTCTATATTCGTATTAGGTTCGAAGATCCACTTGTAACTCAGATACCCCCCAATAGCGCCTAACGCTATTAATACGACACCTAATTTGAGTATCGTTCTGATCATGGATTAGTATTGTTCTTTTTCATTAGGGAAGTCTTGACGCTTGACATCAAGCATGTACTGTTGGGCAGCATGCTTGATGGTGCCATATAGATCTAAGTATCGTCGCAAAAACCGTGGTTTGAAATCTTTGGTGATTCCTAAGAGATCATGAGTGACTAAAACTTGACCATCAGTTCCAGGCCCAGCTCCTATACCTATTGTTGGAATGCTGATTTGTTCGCTTACCTCCTTCCCTAGCTTTGCAGATATCTTTTCTAATACAATTCCAAAGCAGCCTGTTTCATCTAAAAGATTGGCATCTCGAATCAGTCTACTGGCTTCTTCCTCTTCTTTCGCTCTCACCGTATAAGTACCGAATTTATAGATCGATTGAGGAGTCAGTCCTAAATGTCCCATAACAGGAATTCCTGCAGAGAGTATTTTTTTGATTGACTCTATAATGTCTTCTCCTCCTTCTAATTTGACTGCATGAGCTCCTGATTCCTTCATGATGCGAATCGCTGACTCGAGAGCCTTCATTTTATTTCCTTGATAGGATCCGAAGGGGAGATCCACTACCACGAAAGATCTCTTAACCGCTCTAATTACAGATTGTGCATGATAAATCATCTGGTCTAATTTAATCGGTAGCGTTGTCTCATGACCTGCCATAACATTAGATGCACTATCACCCACAAGCAGAACTTCGATGCCAGCCTCATCTAATATTCGAGCCATAGAATAGTCATATGCAGTGAGCATAGATATTTTTTCACCCTGTACCTTCATGTTTTTGAGGACATGAGTCGTAATTCTTTTCACTTCTTTCGTTGCAGCTGACATTTCTAAGATTGTCTATTGGAGTGCCAAATTAAATGAAATTTAGATTGAGGCCAATGGAATGAGAGATTTGTACATTTTGATAAGATCATTTTATAGTAGGGTAGGTTTTGTACTTCTTATCAGTTTTACCATTAACGATCACACCTTTCATGAATATGCCGGTTTTATGCTCTCCTATTATGCCTTTTTTCATTGATAAGAAGACTAATTGGATATTGCTTGATATCTAATGCCTCGAAGAAGCCTGCCCAATCAAATAACAGCTTAAAGTCTAACTGATTATCCTTCAGGATTTGGTCAGTTTTTATTTTGGGCTTTTTTGATAGAGCGAAAAATTGAATCTTACTCTCGTCATATGCAGCTTTCTGCTCGTTCTGCTCGTTAAGCTCAGGAAACTCCTGGGCCAAGGACTGCAGGACATGCTCCAAAGATTGAGATGACTTTTAATCCCTGCTGACGTTATCTCTTGATCTCCAAAAGCTACTTCATACAAAAACTATCAACATGTTGACCTATCAGATGGGTATACAAGGCTGGTTTCCTCCTTATAAGTGGATTTTATTTACTGTCAGGTATAATCTGAGCATAGTGAATTGATAGGTCAAAATGAGTATTAGAATAGACAGTGCATGTTTCACTATTGTTATAACACAAGGGCTTAAAAAATAAATGTATACATAATGTTAAAATATCTCACATGACACAAATTGTTACAAATTTTAGAGGGTCTGTCGAAATGTCACGTTACAGCTTGTTTGAGCTATATGTTTTATGACAAAATGTAAGTCAGTACTTCGAATTACTCATTGGCACATCTATTGACAACATAAAGCTGTGGACACATTTTTTAGAAAATAGAACATCGAAAATCAAAATAAATGGGTAAAATAATAGGAATTGACTTAGGTACTACCAACTCCTGTGTGGCGGTGATGGAAGGTAAAGAGCCTGTGGTAATACCTAATGATGAAGGGAGAAGAACGACACCTTCAGTAGTGGCATTCTTGGATAGTGGTGAACGGAAGGTGGGAGATCCTGCGAAGAGACAGGCCATTACCAATCCTCTCAAAACGATCTCGTCTATCAAAAGATTCATGGGAAGAAGATTCAGTGAGTTAGGAAATGATGCTAACAGAACTGCATACTCAGTGGTGAAAGGAGATAATGACACTATACGAGTTGATATCGATGCTAAGAAATATAGCCCTCAAGAGCTTAGTGCGATGGTACTTCAGAAAATGAAGAAAACAGCGGAAGATTTCTTAGGTCAAGATGTAACTGAGGCCGTAATTACTGTGCCAGCATATTTCAATGATTCCCAGAGACAAGCGACTAAAGAGGCAGGTGAGATCGCTGGACTCGATGTAAAAAGGATCATCAACGAACCAACTGCGGCAGCACTTGCCTATGGATTGGATAAGAAAGATAAAGATGTAACCATCGCTGTATATGATCTGGGTGGTGGAACTTTTGATATCTCAATTTTAGAGCTTGGTGATGGTGTATTTGAGGTGAAGTCCACTAATGGTGATACTCACTTAGGGGGTGATGATTTTGATGAGGTAATTATTGATTTCTTAGCGGATAAATTCAAGGAGCAAGAGGCTATGGACTTGAGAAAGGATCCTATGGCGCTACAGAGATTGAAAGATGCAGCGGAGAAAGCTAAGATCGAATTGTCATCATCTACAGAAACAGAAGTTAACTTACCATATATCACTGCTAAGGACGGAGTTCCTAAGCACCTTGTAGTGAAGTTGAGCAGAGCAAAGTTTGAGCAGCTTGCAGATAACTTAGTGAAGCGTTCATTGACTCCATGTGCTGCTGCTCTTAAAGATGCAGGTTTAAGTAATAGCGAGATTGATGAAGTGATACTAGTAGGTGGTTCAACACGTATACCTAAGATTCAGGAAGCTGTTGAAGAATTCTTCGGTAAGAAGCCAAATCGATCTGTAAATCCTGATGAGGTTGTAGCAATCGGAGCGTCAATCCAGGGTGGTGTATTAAGTGGAGATGTTCAGGATGTACTCCTATTAGACGTTACTCCATTATCTCTTGGAATCGAGACTATGGGTGGTGTTTATGATGTAGTAATAGAAGCTAACTCTACCATACCAACTAAGAAGTCTAAGGTATATTCTACAGCCGCAGACAATCAGCCGTCAGTAGAGATACATATCTTACAAGGGGAGCGTCCGATGGCTGCACAGAACAGATCTGTAGGTAGATTCATTTTGGATGGTATACCACCGGCACCAAGAGGGGTCCCACAAGTAGAGGTGTCATTTGATATTGATGCTAATGGTATCTTGAGTGTATCTGCAAAGGACAAAGGAACAGGTAAAGAGCAGAATATAAGAATTGAGGCTTCAACAGGATTGTCTCAAGAAGAGATTGATAAAATGCGAGCAGAAGCAGAAGCAAATTCTGAGGCAGATAAGGAGGCAAGAGAAAAAGTGGATAAATTAAACGCTGCAGATTCATTAGTCTTCCAAACTGAGAAACAAATCACTGAGTATGGTGATAAGATTCCAGCGGATAAGAAAGATGCTATTGAGAAGGCTGTAGCCGACTTAAAAGAAGCTCACAAGCTTCAGGATATTGCTAAAATAGATAGTGCTACTGAAGTACTGAATACTGCTTGGCAAGCAGCAAGTCAGGATATCTATAATGCACAACAAGCGGCTGGTGATGCAGCTGGGGGGGCTGATGGCGCTACTACAGATGCAGGAGGAGCGGACGCTGGGTCTAATGATACAGAGGATGTGACTGATGTGGAATTTGAAGAAGTGGATGAGACTAAGTAAGTTTCACCGAACATATAGAATATGAAAAGAGGACTATTGGTCCTCTTTTTTTGTTTAATTATTAGTGTTTTGGGCGGATAGATATTGGTTATCTTAAGAGTTAAATATATTCATCATGGAAGCCTTTGCCAAAGTATTATTAGTTCTCCTTCCTGCCATATACGTCTTAATCATTATTGAGCTGATCTATTCATACGCCGTAGATAGATTCAATTTCAGAGCTATGGATTCAATATCGAGCTTATCGGCGGGCATGACTAATGCTATTAAGAGTGTGCTAGGGCTCACTGTGGTAGTCATAGGGTATAAGTATATGTATGAGCATCTGGCTGTATCTGCTATGAAAGTGACATGGTTTACATATCTTTTTGCCTTGATTTTTTTGGATTTTGGAACTTATTGGTATCACAGGTTAGCTCATAGTGTCAACATCTTTTGGAATAGACATGTGATTCATCATTCTGGTGAAACCTTCAATATTGCTACGGCTCTGCGGCAATCTGTTTCTAAGTTTGTCAATGTAAGCGTCTTTTTTCTATTGCCTGCAGCTCTATTCGGAGTTCCTCCTCAGGTGATTGCCATTGTCACACCATTTCACTTATTCATTCAAGTTTGGTATCATACTACACATATAGGCAAGTTAGGATGGTTGGAGTACATCATAGTTACACCTTCTCAGCATCGAGTACACCATGCTATGAATCCAGTCTACTTAGATAAAAACTTATCACCTATTTTTTGCGTCTGGGATAGGCTATTTGGCACCTTTCAGGAGGAATTGGATGACGTGCCTTGTGTTTATGGTGTTACAAGGCAGGTACATACGTGGAATCCCATTAGAATCAATTTGATGCATATGTGGTTGCTCATCAAAGATGCTTGGCATACTAAGAACTGGAAGGATAAGTTGAGAATCTGGTTCATGCCCACAGGGTGGAGACCGGCAGATGTGCAGAGTAGGATGCCCGTACCTTATGCCTCTGCAGATTCCTTTATTAAGTATGACACACCTGCCTCCAATTTATTGATTGCTTGGTCATGGGTACAGTTCGCTGCATTATCCTTGATGACATTCCAATTATTGTTTCAGATTGTTAGTATAGGACAGCCAGAGGTATTTATATACGGAGCGTTTTTATTTCTGATGGTGTATAGTTATACCACATTAATGGATCAGGATATGAATGCTATGTGGTTAGAGTTGTTTAAATCAATAGTAGGAATCACCATAATCTATACAATGGGTAACTGGTTTGGGATAGACAACTTAGTGCCGGGAGGTTCAATCGCAGTATTTATATATCACCTGCTGTCCGCTGCTATTACGGTGTATATAGTGACTTATGACTTAAAGAATGATGCTAAGACGTCAACATTGATTCTGAAACAATAGGCTTCTAATCGCCAAGAATCATATTAAAAAGTAGGGTAAAAAAGAAAAGCCCTTTACTCGAGGGCCATTCTTAAGGATTTTAAATCCAATTTAGTCTAAATCGTAAGAGAAGTATATATCTCGTGTTTCTTCGAACATTAGTTCTGTACAACAAATATACAATTCTTTAGAAAACAAAAGTAAAACAGAAAAAAAAATTCATTTTATAAAAAACTTTATGTGTAGCCTCGTTGATAGTTGGGCAGTGGTATCAATGAATAGAGCAAATAAAAAGTGAAAAATTTAAAAGCGGCTCTCTGAAGAGAACTGTTTTACAAACGTATTTGGACAATGACCCTACCTTAATTGAACACCTTATTACCTTGGGAGGCGAATGTTCATACTCACTTGATCATATTATGCTTAACCTTGTTTTTAAGATCTTGTGAATTTTATTTTTCCGTTATTACTTTTTTATTTTCACCGTTAGCTATTTCTAGTATATAAGCTCCTGATTCGTATTTGTTAAGAATGATAGTAGCTTCTGTAGTTCCTGCAATGTCTTGAAATTGAAGTAATGAACAGTTTAAGTCTCTAAGAGTAACAACTGCATCATTATCAAATGATTGAGTATTTCTGATTTTTACGAAATCAGCAGTTGGATTAGGTCCTATTTTAATTTCTACTTGATCAGCATTGTTTTTCTTGGCAACAGCATGTAAGTCATCATATGTATTGTCAGTAGCAACTTCTACGACTTGCGGTTGAACCCACTCAGATACAATTGAGAACGCACTTGCATAATCCTTAGTTACTGCTTCTCTTGCCCAAGTGGCATAAATAGGTCTTGAAGTATTAGTTATTTCGGATTCTACTGTTGCAACTGTAACCCATCTGTCTGCAGGTGCTATTGAAACGCCACCTGTAGATAAGTCACTTAATTAAATCTATAAGTTGATGAATCCTAAATTTTTATCATAATCTGAAGCACCTATTCCTGATGCGTCAAATCCGTTGATGTGCTCTACAACCTGTGCATCATAGTTTAATTCTCCTGGAAGGTTAGTAACGATGTTGTAATCGTTAAATTTCATGTTAGCAGCATCGTAGTAAAATCTATAGTACTGATCAGCCAAATTTAATTCAGTCCTATCAGCTTTAACTTGTACAGCTACGCTTGTTTTGTCGTCTTCTATTGTATAAATTTCAGCAGATAATCTGAACGAAATATCATTCTGAGCGCAGATAGTTGAAAGAGCAAGTAGTAGCGAAATTGTAGGGGTATAAAAAAGTCTCATGGTGTTGGTGTTCTAAAATTGGATTACAAGATTATAATTGTAAATGTAGACAATATATAGGGTGTAGGTAATTTGTAGGCGTAGTCAAAGTATAGTTATATAAACTGCTTTACATGAATAAGAGATGTCATGAATAATATAAGTATAGAAAACTGATAATCAGGGATTGACCCATGTAATAGTTTTGTTTAAATGCCTTTTGCTGTACTGCATGTGCACGAATATTTAGTCTTTGTAGAGAGTTTTCGTCTCCTAATTTACATCTGGAATAATATTTGGTTCATCGTGACTTGTAGTTTAAGGTAGTTTATTTGTAGAGTAAGGTGGAATTATTGATTAAGAGCATATTGTAGCATATCTGTAGGGTTTGGTGTATGGTTTAACGAGATCAATCTCTGGGTTGGAAATCTTTAGGATAGGATGATATTCTATTTACTAAATCCGTGATCATACATAAAGAAAAGTTTTCCTCTATTGAGAGTCGCTTTATTAATAATGCCTTTAGCTTACTATATCTTTTTTGAAAGGAAACAGTTTAGGGATCACTTGGTATATTCGCCTGATGATGCTATGCTTAACCGTGTTTTTAAGATCTTGTGAAAATATTTTCGCTGTATTGATTTTTGAGATATCACCATTGTTGATATCTGTAATATACAGGCCTGATTGTTAATTATTCAGTCTAAAAATTATCACTATAGTGCCTACGATAGCGCACTGTAGATGAAATAAATAATAGCAGGCAATCCATGAAGTAGTGCTTTTTGAAATTCGATGGTTTGAATTCAAGGAGGAATACTAAGTTTAGGTAGATTAATGGTGCGATTAAAATCCTCCAAATTCAGAAGTGTCATTGAGCCATAATGTTAGTTTCATTCTACCGGTGTAGCAAAGGAATAAATCTAATAGTATTTAAAAGGCAACAAATAAAAGTATACCTGAGGTGACAGTAAATTTAGATCTTCTTTTGCGCTAAGTGATAAAAAAGACTGAAGTAGTAATGCTCAGGTAAATGCCACTCAGCATAATCCAGCTAAATAGATTATCTTGAATAGGAATTTGCTTTAATCGTGTCTCGAGTTACACATGAAATAAAGTTAGAATAATAAAATAAAAAAAGGCCACTTCATCAAGTGGCCCAAGTCGTATGAAAAACAAAACTATCTAACTCTAATTTGGGGTATTATCTCTTCAAATCGTTACTCTGCATGTATAATATTCCTAAATATGATATTAAAAAAGCGTCTGAGGCGAAATGGGATTTTTTAAATATGTGATAGCCAAAAGAAGGCTGACGTACACTACGACGAATATAAATATTGTAAAAGTGTAAAATAGTCCCAGGAAACAAACATATATATTGATTATTTGTTTTATAGCAAAATATAAATTT
>CACLQQ010000071.1 GCA_902609095.1 uncultured Bacteroidota bacterium
AGTGCTTTGGTGTATGTAGATTTAGCGTTGGAGTATAATCCTGAACATGTACCTTTTTTAATGTATGGAGAAAATATACTTCATACTATGAAGAAGAATTATGGATCAGCCAAAAATATCTCACAAAGTATATCGGTGCAACTATAGAACAAGGGTATGAGCATGTAATAGTAAAGTCTGGTTATAATCTCTTGGCTTTGAATGATTATCAGTTCGGCAAGTATGACAGTGTATTGGTACATATTGAGAAAGCTATTGAGCCGGATCCTTCTAACCCTATGCCCTGGACCACCGAAGCCGAAACTTACACTAATTTGAAATCATAGGAAGTTCTATCAGTATCTTGATAGTGCGATAGTAAGAGGATTTGTTGTAAGTGTTTTGATCAAAGAAGAATCTTATAGAACATATAAGAATGACCGTAGAATAATCAAAATCTTAAATGAATTAAAAGAAGGATTGAAGAACTAATCTGAAGTATTAGATGACATAGGAGTCTTGTAATCATTATGTATAGAACAATAGCAGATATCATATTTAATTGCTAGCTCAAAGAGAATACTATAGTCATTCGGAAATCTATTGAATTCTATGACCTTCAAGTCAACCTGCTCATCTGGCCTTAATACCCTCTCATTAAAAGTGCCAAAATCTCCTGTTGATAAACCATAGTCAGCCTCTTTTGGTAAGGTTTTTCCAAAACTTTATTTATTTCATGATAATCATCGACTTTTTGACTTCCAATTGAGAAGCTTATTTGTCTTACTATTGAAGGACCTATTCCTTTGTTTTTTAATCTAAATCTAACAACACCTTTCTTCCCTAAGGATAAGGATTGACTACCAATTACATATGGCCATACGCTTGTCTTTTGCTGGTCTATCATAAGAATAGATTGCTCTTTCGTTATATTAGTCTCCCTGATAGAAACAACCAAGGCCGAAAAGCTTACCAATATGGCGAATATGGATAAAAGGCTATTACTGTTAATCTTGGATATTATTTAGAGTTTATTTTTGTAAAGTAAGGTGTTCAATTTTAGAATCCCCGCAATACTGATACTATCAGTGATAGTACATAAATAACCATATTATATACTTCACTGAAGGGTAGCTTTTTGATGCTAAGGTCTTCTGTTTTATCGAATTCCGTTGAACCTTGAGTTAAAGACTGAGCTATATAAATAATATTACCGACTTCATCGGTTATACAATTAGATGTATGCAGTGTCATTATATGATCCCATTGCAGTGCGGTCAGACCTGTATCTTCTCTTAATTCCCTTTGAGCTGACTCTAAGGGATGTTCATTGAAGGGTTCTCCACCCATTGGTAATTTCTCAAGAATACTGATCCAATGTATATCTGTATTGTCCTACAATCCAAGTATTTAATTCTGTGTCCAGTGGGATGATCTCTAATGCCAAATTTTTAAACAAAACCTTACCATAGATTCCTTCAGTATTGTTATGCGTGATCATATCGTGATGTTCGACAGATATCCATGGGTTACTATAGACCTGTTTAGATTTTACTTTCTTCCAGTTATTATGCATATATTAAATGCCAAAAAAAGACTACCCTTATTCAGAGCAGCCTTTAAAATTTTTTCTAATTATTCTAACTTTCAAGCTATGCGCATCCGTTCAAGACGATAGTATTCTGCAAACGAAATCATTCTTTTACTCTCCTCATCCCATAGCTTATTAGCTGTGAGTTTGACACTATCCCAGAAGGTTACAACGTTCGCGTATTTGGTGAATAAAGGATTTTCCTTCATACACTTCTCAAGATTATAATTTGGGATTCGAGCACTTAAGTGGTGGATATGGTGTATTCCGATATTTCCAGTTAACCACTGCATGACTTTAGGCAGCTTGTAATAGGTAGAGCCTCTAATTGCAGCGAGTAAAAAGTCCCAATTTTTTCTCCACCTCATATAGCCTTCTTCATGTTGATGTTGTACGTAGAAAAACCAGAAAGCAATGATGAAGAATGTGAATACTACGAAAAATTGGATGAATAAAAATCTCTGCCAGCCCAATAAATAAGCCAAGCCGCTGTAGAAGGCGACTAAGAGCACATTATTGATTACTTGTGTTCTACGTATTTTGTTCCAACTTTTTAGTTTGAATGTTGGCATACGATTAGAAAAAATTAGGTACCAAAACGGCGCAAAAAAGAAGAGTACAAATGGATGTCTAAATACTCTATATCCGAGACGGCCCCAGAATCCTCTATTTCGATATTCCTTAACTGTTAAGAAATCAATATCTCCAATATCTCGCTCCTCTAATTGACCTGTATGGCCATGATGATGGTTGTGAACTTTGGCCCAATACTTATAGGGTATCGTACTAAAGAAACTACAAATCCAACCAATGAAATTATTCCACCTCTTAGATCCTAAAAATGACTGATGTCCACAGTCATGCTGGATAATGAAGATTCTTACTAAGAAGAAAGAATTCACCAATCCTAATGCAATAGTTAATAAAATGGAGAAAGACCAAGTGACATACATCAAAGTCCACAGGGCCAAATAAGGAAGGAAAGTTGTAACCAATTGCAGGATTGCTTTCTTCTTATCTGGTATCTGATACTCAGCAATAATATCCTTCCAGTTATTTAGTTTCTCTTGAATTTCTTTCTCTAACGCTGTTAGCTTGGCTGAGGTAATATTATTCATTTTCATAGCAAATCAAAAATATTAAAAATAGAAATATTATAACGGGGAGATACTATAACTGTTGTTACTGTTTAGTACACTTTATACCCATCAACAAACGTGGCTAAAATTTTGAGTTCATGCACATCCTCTGCATAGACCTCAAAAGGGTCTTTGTCCAAAATGACGAAATCTGCTTTTTTGCCAGTCTCAAGTGATCCAATCTTGTCTTCCATGTGCAATTGCCAAGCAGCATCAATGGTTATGGCTCTAAGTGCAGATTTAAGATCGATAGCTTGATCACTGCCAAGTTGCCGTCCTGAATCAGTTAATCGTGTAGTGGCGGTTCTTACGGCAAGTAACGGATTAGGCCGGTACATAGGTGAATCATTATGGAGAGATATGCGATGTCCTTTTTTTAATGCCACTTTCAAGGGCATAATACGGTTCGCTCTTTCGGGGCCTATGATGCTATTAGAAAGAGAATCCCCATAATAGTATATATGATTGATATGAAAGCTTGGAGAAACTTCTAAACTTTTCATACGTGATAGTTGGGCCTCAGTTACTAGAGATAGGTGTTCAAGTCTATGTCTTCCTTGATTTAGATTAGAGCCAAGCATTTTGATCATCTCAAGATTATCCAGGGCTATTTGAACGGCACTATCCCCTTGGGTATGAATGGAAAGCTGATAATTACTATCAATTGTAGGTTTGAATAGGCGCAGATACATAGGAGACTGAAACATACTGTGACCATATTCTCCTTTTGCTATACCTAACTTATTATTTATGGGGCTATCCAAGTATGGTTCATACATGAGCATGCTACCGGTATAAGGGCTTCCATCTACCCAATACTTCTGACCAAGTTTGCCAATTCTGTCATTTGCTAGTCCAATATTATTCTGATAAACTCGCCCAACTCCTACGTCGTAATAAAACAATCTGAGAATTAGTGGATCATTGTCGGCCAAGTATTTACAAACTTCCAATGGATCTATTCCTGGCATTAATCCAATTATTTCCGTTGCCCCTATCGAAGTAATTCCAGCACTGTTATAGCGGCGATACATTTTCTCTATGTCAAGATAGGAACGTTGATAGTCAGCTTGAGGAAGCAGAGATACTATAGGTTGCACAGTTGCGGACTCTTTTGTCATTCCAGTTAATTCACCATCATTGTTTTTAGCATAATAGCCGCCTCCAACAGGATCTGGAGTATCATCACTTATACCCGCCAGATCTAATGCCATAGAGTTAAAGTAATGAGTATGCATGGCTTGAGTCATGATCCAGACTGGATGGTCATCTGTGATATTCTCGTTTATGTATTCTTTAGTGAGGGAGGTGGCTCCTTTAAGTTTCAACATATCCCAGCCAAATGCTAAAACCCATTCACCTTTAGGAACTTCTTTAATTTGCCTTTTTAGATGCTTCAGTGCTCTTTTAGCAGTGCCGTGGGTAAAACCACTAACATCGATCCAGTTGTACAGAACCGCACTAGCTATAGGATGTGTATGAGGTTCTACAAATCCAGGTAGGATAGTCTTACCTCTTACATCAATCACTTGCGTCAATGAATCTCGCCATAAGTTGATATGCTTATCATTTCCGATATAAATGATCTCTCCATTTTTTATTGCCATTGTTTTAGCCTTGGAGAAGTTATTATCTATGGTTAAGATATTGGCATTATGAATGATCAAGTCTGCCTTGATGTGATCATGATAATTACAACCGATACTCACCCAAAGAAATAGAGTCATTAAGAAAGCTAACATACTATTAGTACAATTTTTTACAATGAAACCAATATCTGTCATAACATTTATCACCCGACATCAAGATAATGTGAAGAGGTATTCTAATCACTATAGTTAATTGAATAAATTGAGATGGACCAATATTTTTGATCATGAAGTGCAGATCATTCATAAAGAGTTCTCTATTGGCATCAAGCCTTCCCTTGATTATAAATACTTGCCCTGAGACCAGATCGTCATCCAAAAAGAAATCTCTTGAAGTCGCCTTGTTAGGACACGGAAGCTATAGCTTTGGATAATTAGCCCCGGCACTAAAGCTAACTGAGTATTGCCACCTGTTGGCCATTATTACAGGCTCACCTGAGAAGGTTCCTGTATGTCAAGAGCGATATAGTATTCCAGATACTCATGTGTATAGTTACGATGCTATAAACGATATCGCTAATAATGATGATGTTGATGTCATCTATATAGTGGTCCAACAGGATTGCATGCTAAGTATGCCATACAAGCAGCTAATTTGGGGAAGCACATTTGGTGTGAAAAACCTATGGCTATGAATACGACAGAGTGTCAAGCTATAATTGATGCATTTTGTAAAAAATAAGGTCAAGCTAAGCATCGGTTATCGCATGTTGCATGAAGCTAATACACAGACGGTTATATGCTATCTGCAAAGCAAACCATATGGTGTAATTACTGGTATCTCTGCAGCAGCAGGTTATCGTGGTGGAGGTGGAACAGGATGGAGACAGCAAAAGCATATGGGAGGAGGAGCAATGTATGATATGGGAGTATACATGGTTAATGGAATACGATACGCCGCTGGAGCCAACGCTGTTAAAGTATTAGAAGCCAAGTACATCATTAATAGACCTGAGCTGTACATAGAAGTTGATGAGACCACAGAGTATAATATATCTTAGAAATCGATAATGGATTAATTGCTAAAGGCTGGAATAGTGTCGGAGAAAGTCGAAATCAATTTAGAGTTGATTCTACTAATGGTTGGTATGAGTTGAGCCTAATGTAATCTTACAATAAGGTAGAGGAGGACGTACCAGTGATAGCAAGCTACTGAATATTTATGTTTCTAATCAGCAAGTAAGACAGATGGCTGATGATGCCCTGGCGATTCTCAATGGTACAGAGCTTATCGCTCCAGGCATAGAAGGGCTGAAGGACATCCATATAATAAATGGGATATTTGAATCTGGCCGCACAGGGGAAGTTGTGAATCTATAAACTAAAATATGCCGAGTCTATACGAAAAGTATTTATTGCCTAAAGTGATACATTGTGTATGTGGCCTTAAACCGATGATGCGACAACGTGGAAAGGTGGTACCAGAGGCCTATGGTAAAGTGCTTGAAATTGGTGTAGGTTCAGGCCTCAATTTAGGATATTATGATGCTGCAAAGGTTGATTATCTCATATTGATTGATCCTTCACCAGCTCACAACACATTACAGCAAAATCGAGACGAAATATCAATTGAATCTGATTTTATTCTCTGCTGAGCTGAAGCCATGCCTGTTCAAGCCAGCGCTTTTGATACAGTTGTAGTTACATATTCATTTTGTACTATTCCAGACTTAGAATCTACCTTCTCAGAGATTAGGATAGTACTGAAACCTAATGGCGCTGTACTATTCATAGCGCATGGGTTAGCACCAGATGAACCTGTTGAAAAAACTCAAAATCTGGTAAATCCTATTTGGAAGCGGATTGCAGGTGGCTGTAATCTCAATCGTAATATACCAGCACTTATCAGTCAAGGAGGGTTTAAGCTGAATAATATTGAATCAATGTATTTGCCAGGTTGGAAGCCTGCGAGTTATAGTATATAAGGCCGAGCTACAGTAAAACAAAAAAAGAGCGACCATTTCTGCAATATTCGCTCTTCATGAAGTTATCTTCTTTAATTGATCTTAGTTGGCGAACCTTACTTTAACACTCTCTCCAATCCAACATCCAACTCTTTCAGTAGTACCTACTTTAACACCTCTCATGAAACCTTCATCTTTAGGTGGGAAGCTCGCTCTATATTTACCGATCTTCTTGTTGACCTCGTCAGCTATTTTAGCATCTACGGATTTAGCTTTGCTGTACTTATCGACAGCAGCTAATATAGCCAATCTCTGATTCCAACTATCACCACATGATCTTGCAGTTGTTGCATACATATCTCCAACAAGACTGTACGCTCTTCCGAAGTTTGGATTCAGCTTGATTGCCTCTCTTGCCTCAGACCTAGCTTTATTGTATTGCTTTAATTTTCTAAATAATATAGATGCTCTTGAGAAATGATACATAGATTTTTGCACCGGATCACCTTCACCATTTATAGCTTCTTCATATTTATCTAATGCACCTTGGTAATCACCTGCTTTATACGCTTTATTAGCCAAGATTCCTGGGTTGTTAGCCTCAAATTCTGCTTTCTTCTTCGCATTTTCTTCAGCAGCCCAATCTTCATAAGTTTGCTTTAATTCAACCATGAATGCATCGCTATCATCAGTAGGACATCCTCTCAATTTTAATAGGTTGTATAGATTTTTAGCAGATTCTGGATCTGGGTTATCTCTATAATCCTCTATATACTTCGATTTAAAGTAGTCACAATCGAAAATATCTCGCTCAATCTCAACGAATGAGCCATTCATTGCTTCGATAGCTTGCTTATATGCAGCACCGTATCTTTCATTATTGGCTATGTTGTACTCAGCTATTTCATTGAGAGTACGGTGTACATCTCTTGCAGTCTCTTTGTCTATAGCACCATTTTTGAACTGATATACGGCGATAGCACCATATGGAGCGAATACGATGTACTCTACATCATTACCTCCTAAGTCAACAGCTTTCTGAAAAGCTTTCATATTGTCCTCATATGAAGCTCTTAATTGATAGTACATGTCGTAGCCTTTTCGGCCCATTAACCATCCAATTCTTTTGTTATAGCAATCTTGATTGTCACCACACTTAGCTAAGAAAATAGCTTGCTGCTCGTAACAAACCGCAGCTTCGTCATACAATCTGATAATATTAGCAGCTTGCTTTGCTTTTTTTGTTTCGTCAGTTTCTGCTTCGTGTTGAGACATGTACATTTTAATGCCATCAGTATAATGGAAGTCTCTTTTGCCATCTGCCGCAGGAGCTGCTTCATATACTTCTTTCCAGACTGGCATGGCCTCAGCAAAGTTGTTGGTTTTAACTAAGCTTCTATATACCGAATGTTGCCCTTCTAAATAGTCTCTGTTTTCTAAATCGTTCCAAGTACTGCACTGAGCTATGCCTTGAACTGTAGCTATGGCGATGAAGATTGCCGAAAGTGCTAAATTTCTAAACTTCATGATTAATTATATTTTCTTTTTATAAACCATTCATTGTCATTAAACGTAAAGCCCATATGGATCTTAAAAAACGTTTCTGACAGTATATTATCTACGGACCTTCGACCGATATTGAACCCTATGTTAAGATTAGAGAATTTTCTTTGCCATGCAAATGGTAATCCAAAACCAAATGTGACGCCTATATTGTCGATGCTCCTACTTTCTATCACCCTTGGATCATCCTCCATATAGAAACCAAATCTATAGTTGACGCGCTTTAGGAAGCTTTCAGTAGACCTATAATCAGGTCTAAGGAAACCTCCTATTGCTATTCTGATAGTGTTATCAAGTTCTTCAGGATTGGCGTCGTTTTCATATTGCGACCAGAATGTTCGCTTTATGTCAAAACCAATACCGAATTTGTTACTGTGGTAGTATGTGGCACCTATACCCAACTCACCAGGCATGGTACCATTCCCTTGAATGCCAGAAGAAATATTAACAGTATCTACCAATACATCGAATGCCGATGCTACTAAGACATTGATCTCGTTAATATTAGTTTCAAGATTCAAGCCTGTCGCTGATTTTCCTGTGATACCTATGGTCAACAGCTTGGGCTCGGTGATTGTGTTTTTATCAGCTAAGTCCGCTTTGTTAAGATAAATGTTATATGTAGCTCCGAAGTCCCAATAAAAACCTCGAGCATTATACTCCCGAGAGAATATATTGTCGAAAGCTGTAATCTCATCAACAAAATCTATATTTCGGGAGAATTCACTCTTGCCAAATAGGTATCCTATATTAAGGCCTAAAGCAAAATTCTTGTAATTCACCGCATTCCCCCAAGTTGCTTTCCAAAATCCACCGCTGCCGACAAAGTTTCTGTTGAATGATCCAACATTTTCCAGGCTATCTACTCGATTGATATCGTAGCTGATGGTTGAAATAGGTGCAAGATTGAATCCCATGCCCCAGTTGAAATTATATTCCTGATTTCCAAAAACTGCATCATTTGCTTTATTAAGCGGATTACGAAGTGGAAACCCAATACTTAGGTATGAGAGATTTCCAGACCAAAGGCTACTGGTATTTTCCTGATCTGTGATAGATGATCTTTGCATTTCTAAACCGACGTCAAATGCTGTTGAGTTTAAAAAGGAAAGAGTAGCTGGATTTTCAAAATTCAGATGAAACTGATCAACATATGAGCTGCCCAGTCCTCCCATCTGTCTAAGGTGCATACCTCCTCGATCATTGAGGTTGCCGATGCCAAATCTCGAAAAAGGCGAATTCACATCACCCTGCTGGCTAAATGTGGTCCCTGAGATTAGAATTAAAATGAAAAAATGTACTATTCTCGGCATAGGTTATATGATCACCTGATTTCTAAAGCCTGCAAATATGATGTTTTTCAAGTTTTTATTCCAAGACTAACGTCTATTAATGTAAGCAGCTCTAAATCAATTTAACGTAAAGATGCCCTCAACACCTCTTTTGATACACCTCATAGGCGTATTTAAGACATCTTTAAGATTATCAGCCAATTAATGTTTAAAATGACGAGTGCCTGTGTGAACCATAGAAAGTCCATTCTCGTCACAGTAATCTATACTCATCTGATCATTGCGTGAGCCACCGGGCTGTATCACACTTGTGATGCCTGCCTTATGAGCTATCTCAACACAGTCAGGAAATGGGAAAAAAGCATCCGACGCCATTACAGCCGCTGTTACGTCAAAGCCCATTCTAATAGCCTTGTCAATTGCCTGCTTACAAGCATCGACTCTGGAGGTTTGACCGCATCCCATACCTAGCAACTGATTATTATTAGCTAATACAATAGTATTCGACTTGAGGTGCTTAGCTACTTTGTTAGCAAATAAAAGTTGTGTTACCTCATCAGCACTAGGCTCTTTTTTAGTCTTAACATTGAGATCATCTCGTGTTTCTATTTTTAGATCGGCATCCTGACGAATGAATCCACCGAGGAGTGTTTTTACTTTAGACTTTTTAGGAGTAAGTTCTTTTCGTTTGAGTAATACTCGATTTTTTTTCTTCTTTAAGATCTCCAAAGCATCATGATCAAAATCTTTAGCTATCAAGACTTCATAGAACTGCTTGTCTATGGCAGTAGCTGTTGCAGCATCAATGGTACCATTAGTGATTAATATTCCTCCAAACGCACTTATTGGATCTCCGGCTAAAGCTCCTTCATATGCCTCCAACATGGTATCCCTTATCGCCAATCCACAGCTGTTGGTGTGCTTGAGTATGGCAAAGGTGATCGACTCATGTTCAAATTCTTTAATCAAGGCGATGGCACTATCTATATCTATTAGGTTGTTGTATGATAGTGCTTTACCATTCAGTTTATCGAATTCAGACTCTAAATCACCAAAGAACTGTGCTCGTTGATGAGGGTTCTCACCATATCTCAAAGATTTATATTGATTAGAAGAAATCTTCAAAATATCAATAGGATTGTCATCGCCTATGAAGTAATTGAATATAACAGAATCATAGTGAGAAGATATTTTGAAGGCTTCGCTTGCCAACATTTTGCGCTCAATTAAGTTGCTTGATCCATTTTGCTCGTCTAAAATTCTCCTAAGCTCTTCGTATTGATCTTTGGACGGAACTACAACGACATCCTTAAAGTTTTTAGCAGCAGCTCGAATCAGTGAAATGCCGCCAATATCAATTTTTTCAATGATTTGACTTTCATCATCAGTATTGGCTACAGTTTCTTCGAATGGATATAAATCTACAACGACAAGATCCAATTCAGGGATTTCATAATTTTCTAATTGATCTTGATGGTTCCTTTCTCTTTTAGCTAATATTCCACCGAATACCTTAGGATGTAAGGTCTTTACTCTACCATCAAGTATAGAGGGGTATCCAGTCAGATCTTCAACACGCTTTACAGTTACTCCGTGTTCTTCAAGATGTCTTTGTGTTCCACCAGTAGAGTATACGGTAATATCAAGTCTTTTGATTTGCTCTATAATTTGCTCTAAACCATCTTTGTGATAAACAGAGATGAGTGCACTGGATATAGTCTTATTCATGCTAAGGAAAGGTCTGTTCTGACGAATTTTAACAGCGGCAAAAGTAAATGAAATCTCTTGTATTTAGGAATCCTTTTTGATCCTTAAATCTAAGATGTTACCCATTGCATAACATTGTCTACATCTTGGTTCATATTTGTCCTTTTCTCCAACTAATACTTGATCTACTTCTTCTGAAATACGGTAGGAGTGTGTGGCTAGGTTACCACAATGGGAGCAGATAGCATGAACCTTCGTTACATATTCTGCAATTGCCATTAGATTAGGAATAGGACCAAAAGGAATCCCTTTGTAATCTAAGTCAAGGCCTGCTATAACAACTCGCTTCCCTTGGAGCGCTAACTTTTCCGAAATGGTAACTATTTCAGCATCAAAAAATTGACCCTCGTCTATGCCTATCACTTGATACTCTTGGGTATGATTCAGGATGTTGGAGGTCTCTTTAATTAAAATAGATGGCATACTCGTAGAATCGTGTGACACTACATCTGATTCGCTGTATCTGTCGTCTGTATAAGGTTTAAAGATTATGATTTTTTGGCCAGCAATATTAGAACGCCTCAATCGTCTCAGTAACTCCTCGGTTTTACCCGAAAACATGCAACCTGTGATGACTTCGATCCATCCACTTCGTTGTCCCCCATATCTCGGCTCTAAGAACATAGATCAAAGATTAACATAAATCTGAGAATAGATTGAATAATCATGAACAGAATTAAACACTTAGTACACTTATTGTATATGTATACATACTAATATTGGAGATGATCAGTTTAGGTAAAAAGTGTTGAATTATGGATTTCAAAAAATCAAAGGCTCTATTAAAAAAAATCAATGTATTGCACGATAGTGCTGTGGATTTTGAGGGATCGATGACCTCAATGGAGAAAGATCTCTTGCTACAGTATCTGAGAGATCTCTATGAAATTATTCTCCATGAAGGACAAAGTAGCTCAGCATCACCTGTCAGGGAGAAGCGATTTGTTTCAGTCGAAAGTTATCCGGTACCAAAGCAAATTCAGGTTAAAGAACCTACTAAACCTGAGCCAATAAGTCCACAGGAGTCTTCAGCAGAAAGAATAAATGTAGAAGAGCCAAAGCCTGTTCTCGAAACTGTAGAGCCGCAGCCAAAACCTGAAGGTGGTAAGACGAGAGAAAAGTTGGCTGTTCTTTTTGAGAGTGATGAGTCCAAAGACCTCAGATCCAAATTTAGCTCGCTTCCAATATCAGATATCTCTAAATCAATGGGAATCAATGATAAGATTTTAACCATCAACGAACTGTTTGGAGGGGACCAAGCTTTGTTTAATAATGTAGTTAAGGAACTCAATGGCTTTAGGAGCTTTAATGAAGCTAAGCAATACCTGATAGGTGGAGTGGCTAAGAAGCAAGAATGGTATGAAGATCAGAAAAAAGGAAAAGCCATAACATTCATCAAGTTGATAAGACGTAGATATTTATAGATCATGAGCTCGGGCTATCAAAAAATCATGTCTAATGGAATTGTACCAATTTATTTAGTTTTGATTTTATGGGTGGTTCATATTCTCAAGCTCACATTTAATTTGAATCTTATCCAATATGGTGTTATAGCTCGAGATTGGTCTGGAGCCAAGGGGATTCTTACTTCACCATTCATTCATGGTAGTTTACAGCATCTCATGTCTAATAGCGTTCCGCTGTTTCTATTAACCACTATGATTATTCTGTTTTATCGACGGGTAGCTTATCAAAGTATTCTCTTGATCTATGTATTGACAGGAACTGCTGTTTGGCTATTTTCTCGTCCTTATGTATCACATATTGGAGCCAGTGGAGTGGTTTATGGATTAGTATCTTTTGTGTTTTGGTCTGGTCTTTTTAGACGAAACATTAAATCAATCATTCTCGCATTGGTGGTGACACTATTATATAGTAGTTATTTCTTAGGAGTGCTTCCGACCCAGAAGGGTATCTCATGGGAAAGCCATCTATACGGAGCATTTGTAGGGATCTTGGTTGCTTATTGGTTTAAAGATAACCGAGAGCAAGATGAGTATCGC
>CACLQQ010000072.1 GCA_902609095.1 uncultured Bacteroidota bacterium
GTGAATTTTTTCATTGGCAGATTGCATTAAAGCAACATTTTCTTGATCTGGTTTTTCTTGTTCATCTAGCAAGCCATATCTCCTAGCTTTGTTTCGTTGGTAAGCGCCACACAAATGAAAGCCAACACAACCTGGATTCTTGTAAAGGGCTGCCAATGTTTCGTTGTACCACTGTCCATTGTTTCTCGTAAACTCACCTTTCTTGGTTTGCCATTTCATTTTTGCTGCATCCGCTAATAATACGGGCTTACCTGTTTTTTGATACCAGTCTTTTAAATGAGTAACAGGATCTCTAAAATCTTGAAAAGATAAGACATCCACATAAGGTAAGGCGGCATCAATCACTTCTGTAGCTATCGGTGCATTGGCTTCATAGCGGTCTCCTAGGATAAGGTGGTTTTTGTCATATCGCCGGATAGCGTTATAAGTTGTCTTGTAATATTGTTGAGCTAATTCAAATAGTTCCTTTTTACCAACTTCCGTCTTTAATCGGTCTGGATCGAAAACAGGACCTCTCCACTTATTTTGAGCTTGTGTATGTATCCAAGTAGGGCAATCATTGTAAAAATATCCAATTAGATTAGGGTCTTCAGATACTGCAGCACAATGGTCCCTAGCAACATAATCGCACCACTCTTGCCATTCTGTGCTAAAAAAATCAAAATGAGTGGTATGTTGTTCCCATTGATGCATTTCCGTAAAGGGCAACAAATGGCAGTAGGGCATATCCAATGCCTTATATTCATCATTTGTAAATGATCTGGAATGTGGCCATTGACGTACAGTGACTTCTTGCACCCATCCAACGGTGTTGAATCCCCATTTTTTTAAATTGGGTGCTACGGATTCTTTAATCCATTTAATTGTACTTCCATGATACTTATTCCGCCACAAGTGAATGTTCTCTGGATACCTCAAAGTAGCAGGGTCAATATGATTGAGGCCTATCGAAAAAAAAGGTTTCCCAGCTGGAGTAATAAACCACCAGTGATCGTCTCTCTTATCAATTGAGAAATACTCTTTTGAGCTATTCGCTATTCCTCCATCGGATGAGCACTGCAAGAGTGGCCATGTCACGACAAGCCCGCTCAAAGAGATGGCTGAATTTAAAAATAATCTTCGTTTCAAAGCTTTTTTCTTTGCTGGTTATTTAATTCTTAATAACCTACGCCATCGTGTAAGAATAGTAGCGGTTTAAAAATACGCTAGCTTTTCGGTTAAACACAGACCTTATTTATATTTTAAGATTCTAGTTTTAGCGACTAAACCGCTATTATTTTTATTCATTATTGTAAGCCGGCTCTTTCCGATCAGCTTGGTTTTCAGCCTTGGCAAGACTTACTCTTTTGCAATTTTTGACGTAGCATTGGCTTGAGCGAATTGCAAATGTGCATGGCTTATTTAGTGGCTTCTTCCACAATGTTTATTTCTTCTTCTGTCAATCCATACAATTCATAAACCATTTGGTCTATTTCTCTGTCCGTTTTATCAATTTCAGTTTTCAACTCCTCTGCTTTTTGTTTTTGCTCGTTGAAATACTGCATCCATTCTGCTTCTTCATTTAAACTCAATTGGATTTTTTTCTTTTTAAGTTCTTTAAGGAATTCGCTAAAATTTAACTCGTACCAATTTTGAAGTTTTTTACTTAATTTTTCAATATCAAATTTGGCTTGAATTAAGTCTAATGTGTTTTTAACTAAAAGAGCAAAATCAGTAGATTTATTTACTATAAATTGAGTGTTTTCAATTAATGGTTGTTGAAATTCTACATCTATAGTCTTTATTGGTAAAGCTTCGATATTTCCTGATTTCATAATTGGGAAAGTGCTTCTAGAATCGCTAAATATTTGTTGAAAATAAAAGTTTATTAGTGTTGAGTTTAATATAGATAGTAAAAAATATGGGTTTACATTTTCATCTAAAATTTCTGTTGAACAAGCTGTATTTACCACATAATGTTGTTTGTCATCATAGCAGAATGTTAAACGATTTCCGACAAATTTTGAAATTAGTTTTTTATTTAAAAGAAAAACCCTTTCATCTCTTGGTCTGTCAAGTTCTTCGGGAATGTAATGAACAAATTTCGTATTTGGTAAATGATAATATCTTTCAACCTCGCTTCCAGATATGATTGGTTTATGATTTTCATCAAGCTTCGAAGCTGTTAAATACTTTTTATCATTACCTGTTGTTAGACCTCTCCACACTTTTGCATAATTGCTTACTCGTTCAAAAAGATTTAATTTTTTTAGTAAAGGCAATGTCTTATCACTTATATTTATTAAAAATTTTAAGTCATCTGTAAGGTTCGTTATTTCTTTTAGATTTAAATAAAATCCATTATCAGAATATGACAGCTTAATTTTTGTTTCTACTTCTGGATTAATTACATTTTTACATGTAATTACTGTTGTTTCAACTGATGCGTCATCAAACACCAAGGCTGAATTGAAGATTTCAATGACTGAGCTATTATTTAAAAAGTACTCTCTTAATTTTTGAGAATATTCGTTTGCTAAGAATGTGTTTGGTATAATTTGTGATATGTAACCAGCAGACTTTGATAGATTAATACCTAATTCTAAAAATATAATATAGGTGTTAATTTGTTGAGAAGCAGTCGTAAAATTATTTTTTAAATAATTAATTGCTTCTTTGTTGTATTGAAACCCACTAATCCAACGACCACCTTTTACTACAAGGTATGGTGGATTCCCAATAATAATATCAAAACCACCTTTAGCAAAAACTTCTGGAAATTCATTTTGCCAATTAAAAGCTTTTTCTCCTGCAATTTCAGGTTCATCAATTATACTGTTACCACACTTAATATTGTTATTTAATGATGTTAGTTTTCTACCTTTTTGTGCAGTTCTTATCCAAAGTGATAGTTTGGCAATTTCAACACTTTCTTCGTTAATATCTACGCCATAAATGTTATTTTCTAAAATGGCATTTTTAACTTCACTCAATACCATTGCATCTCCAAATAATTTAGCTTGTAATTCGTCTAAGTATTGGTGTTCTGTAATTAGAAATTCCAACGCTTGGTTCAAAAAAGCACCACTTCCACAAGCTGGGTCGCAAATGGTAATTTGTAATAACCATTTTCTATAATCTTCTAATTTTTGAGATAGTTTTTTTAAGGTCGCTTTTTGTCTTCCTTTACGTTCTTTTTCGTATTCAGCTTCTTGTATGTCAAGTTCTGTTTTCTTTTCCTCACAAAGTTTACCAACAGTATTATCTACAATGTATTTAGTAATATATTTTGGCGTATAAAAAACTCCGTCTTTTTTTCGTTTGGCTTTGCTTTTATCAGTTTTAGCTCCTTGAATTTCAGCTTGTATTTCGTCAATATCGTTTAGGGAATGCTCAAATATGTGTCCGAGAATGTTTACGCATACTTCACTTTCAAAATCGTAGTTACTTAAATTAAATGTGTGTTTGTAAAGTAAATCGTCATTGATTTTGATGTTGTCCAAAATCTCGTCAGGTGCAAAAAGGCCACCATTATAGGCGAAAATATCGTGCTGTTGTCCTTTGTATCCTGTGTACAGATAACCGAAATATTTTTTAAATCGGTCGTACAAAGGAAAATACTCTTCATATTTATCTCGTAAATCAGTCCATTGGTGTACGATGGAACGAATTGAGTTTGGTGGTAATAATGATCTATCTTCTGCAAAAAAGATAAATAGAAAACGGTCGAGTAATTTCTGCGTTTTCTTGAATAAAGTTAGTTTGTCATATTCAGGATTCTCTTTTTGAATGGCATCAAAAATCTCGTTTCTAAATGAAGCGTAATCTTTGTAAAGTTTTTTAGTTACATTTTCCTCTTGGGTTAAGGATTCATCTTTAATCTTTTTCGGAATGTCTTTTAAAAGATATTCTGATGAAAGGCAAAGCCAAAGAATGTGAAAACGTTCTTTTGAAAGTTGAAATAAATTAAATTCCTCAAAGTCAACTGCGTCGTCAATGTAAAAACGTAATTTTTCAAAGTTGGAAGTAATGACATAATTACAACCTGGTTGATTGTTTTTATATCCAAAAGCTTGGGTTTCTACTTTGCTTAAATCGGTTGTGTTTGTTCCTTTCAGTTCAATTACCGCAAGTGCTTTTTCGCCTTTTAGAATTGCACCATCTGTCTTTTTAGAGCCTTTTATGTTTTTTAATTCTGTGGTCAGATTAAAGTTAGGCATTGGGTTTTTCGTGTAGCCCAAAACATTCACAAAAAGGTCAATCAAAAATTCAACTCGATATTGTTCCTCTTTAAAATTTCGGATACTTTCTTGAATGGTTGGATTATGGAAATGGCTTGTAAATCGCTCGTATGCTTGAGTAACTTTTTCGGACTCCAATCCTTTAAAATATTAGTTTATAACAGAGTTCTGTAATAAGCTCATATATTATGATTCTCCCAAATTTAACACTATTCCAGGTGTTGGCAAAAAAACAATGTGTGCCTTTTGCGGCACTCTTTGTTTTTGTTCGGTTGGCTCTTTTTTCAGCTTGCTTACAATCATTTGTATATTGATTTTTGTTGTCCATAAATCAATTAAGATGAAGTATGTTTTCCTATTATGCTCTTTTTTAACATCTGTTTTTTTTTACGGCCAAGAGATAGTTGGCAATACAGATTTTAATCCTGTAGATAGAATTAATTAAAAACGTAATTGATGCTTACGGTGTTTATTGGGATATTAATCAGCTCGATAAATGGTTGTCTATTTTTACAGATGATGCAATAGATTCTCGTATAATTAACAATGAAGAATCGATATCAAAAATTAGAGCGAATTCTAAAATGTATCAAGAAAGAATGAGTTATTTCATTAAGAATAAGATGCAAAGAAGACATATGATGGCGAATACATTATTTTTAAATCAAACAAATTCATCAGCAGATCTCGAACAATATGATGTTAATCACTACTAATTCAAATTCTAATACTGAAATTGTCACTCCTATTTTCTATAAGTTTAGGTTTGAAAAAAATGATGGTATGTGGAAAATAAATTATAGACAAATCAATTTGGACAAAAATTAGATCTACCAATAAAGGACTAAATCATTGGCTTATCATCTTCATTAAGTTCAGAAACAAAGTACCAGTAGAGATAGAGTTTTCTATATTTGTGTTTTATTAATCACAAATTAATCAAATGAAAAAAACACTTATAGTACTACTATTTGTTGCTCCAACTTTAATGTTTTCTCAAAAGTCTGCAGGAACATTATCAAGAGAAGATGACTTGAGTAAAACCGCAATAGCAATGGGCGATGACTATGCTAATAACAATCATACTTTATGGAACGAAAAACTATCAGATAAAGCTATTGTTAGAGTAAATAATACGGTTATGGATGGAAAAACCGTAAAAGAAGTGTTTAAATCTCACCATACTATTTTTAATAATATTCAAATAAACGATAGTTATGCTCATACTAATTATTTTGAGGGAGGTGATACTTGGACGAACAACTGGTTTACTTGGGAAGGAACAGGAAATAAGACAGGCATAAGAACGTCAAATAGATCTCATTTCGACTATAAATGGGAGAACGGTAAAATTGTTGAGATGAATTGTTATTTTGACACCACAGCTCTTAATATGGAGGTTGCAGCTCAATAATATTACAACCCTCCCAAGTGGAGGGTTTTTTATAGCCTCTTCATTAAGTTCAGGAAGAAAAAGACGGTATAGCAATATTGTAGAGTTTCATATATTAGTAGCTATTGATCGTAAATCATCTTGAATGAAAAAACTAATTTTATTACTCATATATTCTATTAGTTGCTTTTGTACGAGATGCAGAATAATATTCAAATGATAGTTTTATTCACTAAGAAGCCAGTGGGCGAGATCTAAAATTATATATTTTTAAGCCTGAAAAATGTAAATCAGCAATGTATTGTCCTTCTATTGTTTTTTTATTTTGGAGGGGGATTAACATGTTCATAGGCGAAGGAAACATTCACTTTGACATATGTTTAGGCATATAAAGTGAATGTTTGGTTTCTTTTTTTACAATGCGTATTTATTCGGAATTCGTCCGTATATAATGGTTTCTGTAAATCGTTTGATTTTTGTCATAAATTGTTCAGTGAACTGGATAAAATAGACATATTCATTCGATTTTTCACAGTTGATGATACATTTAACGATTATATCTTGAAAGGTTTGAGTACCATAACCTTATAGAATTCTCATTCGAACTATTTAGTGCCGCTTGAATAGTACCCCACGGCTGAGCTGATCAACTATACCATCTATGAATTAAGACCATAACATCATGTCTATGAGTAAATTCAAAAAGATTACACCTAACTTAGACCTCGTTATCGGGTCATTAAAAATGCAGGAGTTGGATTGCTCTTTTCTAATAGCTGGTTGATTGGACTATTCGGTGTGATTGCCATTGATGAAGTGGTCTAAAAGGGTTATCAGGATTCGATAGCGTCATAAGTGACAGATTCAGCTCACGATAATGCTATAGTTTTGAGCTTTGCTTAACTCATAGCTATGAGCCACTCTACAGCAGCTTCGTTTGTACTGAACAATGGAATACAGATGCCCTCACTTGGACTCGACGTCTTATTTGCCCAAAATAATGGAGAAATGAACCAGGAGTTTAGTTGGGCCATCTATCATGGTTATCACTGAGAATATTGATATATATAAAGTCGAGCTTGCTTGCACCAGATCAGATGGCAACGATTGAAGCCCTCAATAAAAACAAGAGATTAGGGGAGTAACCGTCACACATTTTTTTACACTGCTCTTAATCAGCAGAGCCTAAGCCATCCACTGCCGGTCTCATTTATTTTTCTTGAGTCGCTTGCCATTCTTTTACCAGATCAGGAAGCTCTTCTCCTTCAGCCACGAAAATCAGCGAAGCAGAATTCATGCAGTATCGCAATCCAGTAGGTGCAGGACCATCAGGAAACACATGCCCTAAATGAGAGCCGCTGCCACTATCGACGATTTCTGTACGCACCATGCCATGGCTTCGGTCTGATATCTCTATTACTGCATCCTCAGTAATAGGCTTATAAAAGCTTGGCCAACCTGTACCTGACTTATATTTATGTTCTGAGCTGAATAAAGCTTGTCCAGTTGCCGCTGAATAGTAAATCCCTTTTTTCTTATTGTTCCAGTAGGCCCCTGTAAAAGCCTGTTCTGTTCCTTGTTGTCGCAAGATGTATAATTGCTCTGGACTAAGTAATTCCTGCCATTCTTGGTCAGTTTTTTCTATAGGATAAGAACTATCGTTGCTGTCAGACTTTGGTTGGGCAGAGGCTGCAAAATGGATTAGGCTAAATAGAAATAGAATTAATGTTCTCATGATCTTTTTTATTCGTGCATAATATTATCGCTGGAGGTAATATATAAATGGATTTAATGAGAAACTGTTTGCTAAATAATCTTTAAATGTAATACTGGCGATATCTTATTTTTATAAAACCTTTAAAATTGTAGAGTAAGAACCGACTATTAATCCGATGCACTTCAACCCATCCAAAACCAGTATATATGGATCAAATACTTGTGGTATATACAAGTGATCTTTGATCAAGAGAGCTGTGGAGGCGGCGCTGATCATGTCACCATAATCTTGGAAGACCAGATCCGGCTTCATGGTGTTGGGATCAATCTGGTATACCCGAATCAGAGATGTCTCTTCACTAATCCCTGCATGTCCTATGAAGTCAAGTGGACAGGGTTGCTCTGTGATCCAGAGCTGGCCGTCATCATAGAGGAGTAGGTTACTGCCGGTGGTAATTTTCTCTCCATGCATCATGCTTGACTTGGACTGATCTACCTGTAACTCATGATCTACTATAGGGATCCGTAGCACCTCATGACAGGCACCGTTCGCCACATAGAGTAGATCGTACGCTTCATCTATTCAGATACCATTAGGAAAGCAGAGGTTTGTTGTCGCTAAGCTCCAACCGCCTTGACCGTGGTAGCGAGCGATACTCCCATTCTTAATCCCATGATCGCCTTATATTGATCCATAGGATCGGCAGTCGGCAAGTAATTCGTTGCATAAAAGCTGCCATCAGATAATACCTTTAGGTCATTGGGAACAGACAAGACTTCGATCTCGTAGCTGATATCATGAATCAAGGTATCACCAGCAATAATGAATCGAACCATAGGATGTCGCCATGCTCCAGCATCTTCATGATGTGAGATCGCATAGAGATAGGGGATAAAGTCTATGGTAACAATATCAATCTCATGAGGGTGAATCTCAAATCCCGCTGGATCTATAGTCATCTGATAACTCCCATGATTATCCAGATTGACTGCATAGAACTGTCCATTGCTTTTCTTGGTTCCACGGCGCTTATCACAGGAGACGATCAGTCTTTATTGACCAGTCGATCAATCTATCGCCATATCCTCGGGTCCATCACCAACCATTATCTTCTGAGCATTACTATACTCAGGAGTGGGTAGTCTCCACACCTGAACGGAGAGACACTACAGTGGGATATCCATAGATATAGGGCACATGCTACTATGAGTAATAAGATGAGGGTGAGTAGGGAAAGGAGTAGTTTTTTCATGGAAGTTGATCTCTTTTATTTGTATTAGGTTTTTTGGAATGTAAGGAATAAATATTGATGCTTCCAATTTTTCAGATTCCTTCCTTCGTATTGTAAAGTAACTACTTCTTTATTATCGTCCATTTTCTTGTTATTTCGATCTTGTGGTGCCTGCCTATCCGATTGAGTTAGGCGATCTTCAGTGTAATTGATTTAGGTAATAGATCATAATGGCTCTTTGAATACATTAAGATCTATATTCTTTCCCTTAGATGAAAAGAACCAAAAATCAAGACCATACGAGCGATTGAAGGAGAAAGTGTGGTTCACTTTGTAATGAGAGAACAGTGATAGCCTTTCGCATTGCAATTTCGTGGTTCTATCACATAAGTATCCTCTGGAATATTTGGTCTATGATATCAGTTACTCATGTTTGGACAGCATTTCCGTTTTTTTTTTTTTTTCATAAAAATGACATGCATTAAAATATAATTATACTCCATTCCTATATGTATTAATATGTTGAAGCTATCACCTCGGGCATAGTGAAATAATCAATATTAGAGCATATACCCAAGCTTGAGAGGCAAAACCGAGGTGATTCTCTTTCACTTAAGTATCTTAATTGATAAGAAGGATTCCTATGTCCACAGCTCGCCTAAATTAAACGGCTAAGTTGATACTACCCAACAGAGAAGTTTCATGCCTATGTCACCTTTATAGGCATGCTGATATACTTCTTAGTGACGAATCCGTTGCAGAATATGCTACTTCTATTATATGGTCTCATTGTGTGTACAGTCATGTTATATCGAGGGCAGCATTATTGGAAACTGAAGCTGCATGGCTTAAGAGGAGAGCCTGTTGAGCAAGTGCATTATCTCCAGTTTTTTGATAACTCTAAGAAGTTGAACTGGATATTGATCGTATTCATGGTTCCTATGCTTGTGATTCAGCTTAATATGAACGCTTGGGATATCTAATCCAATGATATGTTTTAGTGGGGTGTATTGGCCAACCTATTCGCGATAGATGAGCATATCAACTATTACTACGTAAAACTCATCATCGATAATTCATATGACGTTGTCTACATCAAAAAGAATATACGTTTGGAGGAGGCAATCTTAGCGAAAGATTTGAGGTAGAGGAGGATATAAAAAAGAGTTCCCATAATTAGAATTAAGCAAAATAGTTACCATATTTGGAACAAATTAGGGTGATTGCTAAAAGCATGCTTAAGAACTTTTGGCTTATACATCTAGAATTTTAGCAAGCAGTGCTTAGTTGGTATATTGTGGTCATAAAAGCTAAATGGTCCAATTTCAATGAAGTCAAAAGTCAGTTTGTGTCATGTAAAGTTGTGGGTAACGATAGAGTCGTTTTTAAGATTAAAGGAAATAAATATTGTTTGATCGTTAAAGTATCATATATTAACGAATTGGTTTGGATACGCTTCATTGGAACCCCTGTCGATTATGACTCCATTGACGTTAAATCTGTTTGAATGAATCTTAGATTAATTAAAACTGAAGAAGATTATCAAACTGCTCTCAAGAGATTAGAAGAGATATTTCATGCTCAAAAGGAACTCCAGAATAAGACGAACTTGAATTGTTGATTATGCTGATTGAGAGATATGAAATTGAACTGGTTGGTGAATTTCCAGATCCAGATCCAATAAAAGCTATCAAATTTAAAATGGAGCAAATGGAGATGACGCAAAAGGATTTGGCTGAGGTAATTGGATTAAAGGGTAGAGCATCAGAGATGTTGGCTCGAAAGAGACCCATGAGCATCAATATCATCAGGAAGATCAGTAGTACCTTATCGATTCTAGCAGATATACTAATTCAACCCCATAAGACAATATAACTAAGGGTGAGTCAAAACTGTTTTAAGTCTTTTCCCTATTTAGTGTATGGACCAGTCAAATGGATAAATTAATATTTAAAGAATCTGCCTTTAAGTTGGTGCTTGCTCAAGCCTTGATTTTGTTTCCTATATCATTTTTTGTTTATATGATTCATGAAATAATTGGAATAGGCTTTTTCGTTTTTTCAGCTATTTATACGTCTGGTATTTTAAAAAGAAGTTTAACTCTCCTGAAACCATTCTTGAGCTTACAGACAGTGTTGTAGTACTTGAATATGGAGAGTTTTCGCTTGAGTCGATTCAATACTTTCAGTTCGCCACGATTAGGTATGGGCGTTCGCTTCCAACACATAAGATCAGATTTAAACTCGTTGATAATGATCGGGCAATACTTTATCGTCTTTAACGACATTAGTTTTAATATCAGAAAGACTAAAATGGTAATTCGTCAATATTTGCGAAAGTATCGAATAACCGAAAACGAAGAGGTTGAATGCTTTAGCTTCTTTGGATCTGAAACGGACATAATGTATGATTGACTTTTTTGTTTGATGGTATAGTCAATTTATGTCAATGAAAAACATTTTTAGAATCTAATTAGACCTACTTGTTGATAGCATTAAATTAGATTTCATTTACCTATTATTTTGAGTAGGAATGATAGAGATAGCTATAGATTAAATAACTTAAGATCTCTTTATTCCGTTTAGCCGCCCTACCAGCTTCAACTGTTCCTTAACTTCGAGTAAAGAATATTCGACTCTTTGAGATCATTCAGTCATAATCGAGATGAAAAAAATAAAAGAAAAAGAAACTCAGCTAAAGAAATCACTCACTACTTATAACTGACTACTTGCTATTAACCACTATAACGGAATATTCCCATGCTTCTTCTTAGGCAAGGACATGGTCTTATTCTTTAGCATATGGAATGCTTTAATGAGCTTGCGTCGCGTATCCTTAGGGAAGATTACCTCATCTATAAATCCTCGTTGAGCTGCACGATATGGATTAGCGAATTTCGCACCATACTCTTCTTCCTTCTCAGCTAAGGTCTTAGCGGGATCATCAGAAGCAGCAATCTCTCTCTTAAAGATAATCTCACTGGCACCCTTAGCACCCATAACTGCAATCTCTGCTGATGGCCAGGCAAAGTTCATATCAGCACCAATGTGCTTAGAGTTCATCACATCATAGGCACCACCATAAGCCTTACGAGTGATGCAAGTGACTTTAGGAACTGTAGCCTCACTAAGTGCATAGAGTAGCTTAGCACCATTGGTGATGATACTATTCCATTCTTGATCGGTACCTGGTAGGAACCCTGGCACATCTACAAGCACTAATAGTGGAATATTGAAACAATCACAGAATCGAGTAAATCGAGCGGCCTTTCGAGAGCTCTCTACATCGAGTACGCCTGCCAGACTGTTAGGCTGATTCGCAACGATGCCAATGCTCATGCCAGCAATCCTACAATGTCCAACGACTATGTTGTCTGCATAATCCTTATGCACCTCGAAGAAACTGTCTTCGTCGATGATGCTATTGATCACATCTCTGATATCATAGGGCTGATTAGGATTCACTGGTACGATAGACTCTAAGGAATCCCGTATCTCATCACCTAACTGATAGGAAAGGTCGGCTGGTTTATCTTCACAATTTTGAGGGATATAGCTCAGTAGCTGCTTTATCTTATGGATGCAATCGAGGTCATTATGAGCGGTCATGTGGGTAACACCAGACTTAGTAGAGTGGGTAGACGCTCCACCCAGCTCTTCTGAAGTAACTTCTTCATTAGTCACGGTTTTAACTACATTAGGACCGGTAACGAACATGTAACTTGTGTCCTCGACCATAATGATGAAGTCCGTCATGGCAGGGGAGTATACTGCGCCACCTGCGCAAGGGCCCATGATTGCTGATATCTGGGGTACTACTCCTGAGGCCTGAACATTACGGTAGAATATATCGGCATAGCCCCCTAAGGATTTAACTCCTTCTTGGATTCTGGCTCCTCCAGAGTCATTCAGGCCGATTACCGGCGCACCTACTTTCATAGCAAGATCCATGATCTTACAGATTTTCTCTGCATGTGTCTCAGATAGCGCTCCACCAAAAACCGTAAAGTCCTGAGCGTAAATATAAACCAAGCGACTATTGACGGTGCCATAACCAGTCACTACACCATCACCCAAAAAGATTTGTTTACCCATGCCAAAGTCCTTGGTCCTGTGGGTCTTGAATGCGTCAATTTCTTCAAATGATCCAGCGTCCAATAAAAAATGGACTCGCTCTCGAGCTGTAAGCTTACCCTTAGCATGTTGCTTATCTATACGGGC
>CACLQQ010000073.1 GCA_902609095.1 uncultured Bacteroidota bacterium
GAATCTGGTCAATCCTTGTCAGGGGATTCGCCTATGGTCGATGCGGCTGGAACTTATAATATAGAAAGTATTAGCGCCAATGAATGTATCAGTCAACCAACGTTATTGGTCTCAGAGGACCTAACATTACCTGAAGCTTCGGCTTTGGGTGGTGAATTGAACTGTTTAAATGATCAATCATTATCCTTAACTCTCGATGTGGTATCTGGTACATTTATCTCATGGACGGGAACGAATTCGTTTGCTTCAACCGAAGTAGATGCCGCAGTTTCAGCTTCTGGAATGCATCAAGCTCTAATCAGAGGAAATAATGGCTGTGAGAATATAGCTTTTGCTACTATAACTAAAGATTTAGCTTTACCTGAGGTCACAACAGACGATGTCCCATTAGATTGTAATCTGACTGCTACAGCTCTTAATTTTACAACGGTTTCTACTATTACTCGTTGGACAGGCCCTAATAGATTTGTTTCTTCTGAATCATCTCCGATGATCTCGCAAGCTGGAGAATACACAGTAACAGTAATTGGAGCTAATGGTTTTGAGAATACAAGTACGTTAATGGTATCTGTAGATGATCAATTACCATCTCTAAATTCGCAATCAGGTTTCCTTAACTGTACAAACAATCAAGAATATATAGTAGAGGTCTAAACAGATGTTACAGTAGTTAGCTGGTACGGACCTGGAGGATTTAAATTTTCTGAGTCAGCTCCAGAAGTTAATGTTCCTGGAACTTATACAATATTTGTCCAAGGAGCTAATTGCTGTATCAACTCAACAACAGCTATTATTAGTGGAGATTCGGATATTACTGTTGCTACTCCTGATATTCCTTAAGTATTAACATGCAATGTGACATCTGTTAGATTATCAGCAAGCTCTGATGCAGATATTATCAGCTGGACTGATCCATCAGGAATGATAATTTCGGATATCTCTCCCATGGTTAGCATTCCGGGTACATATACAGTCACGGTTGAAGCAATAAGTGGGTGCCAAGGTTTTGCATCGGTAGAAATAGTCGAAGATGTTACTGCACCTACTACCGCTGGTGACAATGGAAGTATAGATTGTAATAATGCCAACTTCGTATTAGCTGTAACAACAGATGGAATTATTCGTGGATGGACAGGGTCAAATGGGTTCATTAGTACAGATGACAATCCTTCAGTTGATATGGCAGGAACTTACAAAGTCGAAGTAGAAGGAGCAAATGGTTGTATAAGATTAATGAATATAGAAGTCATTGAAGACTTTATGGCACCAACGATTACAACAGCTACCACAAATTCAGTAGCATGTCAATCAGCTGGTACTCAACTAATGGTAACTACTGATGAGTCGAATGTAGTCTGGACAGGCCCTAACGGATTCAGCAGTTCTGAAATGGATCCTATGGTCTTTGAATCAGGTTCATACACAGTTATAGTAACAGGACAAAACGGTTGTTATACAACAGAAGATATAGATATCAGCTTTACGGAATTAGAGATTGAAATTGGAGAAGTTATTGGATCATGCGAAGGTTTAGCTAATGGTATGTTAGTATTATAAAACGTATCAGGCACCATACCACCTGTTACTCTAACTCGAATAGGAGGGCAGGCGATTGAGGTGGAATCATTCCCATTTTCTATGGAAACTTTAGCCACTGGAGATTATAACCTCGAGATGTCAACTCCCTCTGGTTGTACAGATCAGATTATGGTCAATATACCAGAGGATAGGGATGCTACATTGGCAATAGACGTAAATACGATTGACCCATTAGGAGAATATGCTCTGACTTTAGATTACAATGGTACTATTGCTGAGGTGATATGGCAGGCTACTCCAGGACTTAGTTGTTTAGATTGTCCTAATCCGATGGTTAGTATTACAGAAAGTTCAACTTTCTCGGTATCCATTGTAGATGAAGAGGGATGTCTGGCTGAGGCACAAGTCACTTTGAGTGTGAATGATATCGAAAATATTTACCTGCCAAATGTAACGACTTCACAAGGTGTAAGTGGGAACAACAGATTTTATCCTTAGGGTAACTTTAATCAAGTCAGTAATTTTGACATGATGATATTTGATCGTTTGGGAAATAAGGTTTATGAATCCTTAGGGGAGGAGTTGAATGATCCAAACTCTGGTTCGGACGGTCGTTTCAATGGGAATCCAGCTAATTCTGGAGCATATGTATATAGTGTAGAGATATACAATGAATTTGGGGCGAGGAGAAGCATTAAAGGCGATATAACTCTGGTTCGGTAAGCACTATAAAACAAGACATAAAATTATTTGTTACGGGAACATGCTTAAGATAGCATTTGCTCCCATTTATATATATGATCTTCCTAAGGGACATAGATTTCCAATGTCTAAGTATCAGTTGATTCCGGAACAGTTGATTCATGAAGGGACAGTTTCAAATGAGCATTTTTTTAAACCGAAATTTCTATCAGACGATATATTACAGCAAACACATACTTCAAGTTATATTAATCAGTTGTACAATTTACCCTTAGAAAGAAGAGCTGAACGAGATATTGGTTTTCCTGTTAATCCTGATTTGATTCGAAGGGGGCGTCACATCGCACAAGGAACATTGGATTGTGCTCGATATGCATTAAAAAATGGCATAGCCATGAACGTTGCAGGTGGTACTCATCATGCTTTTGCTGATCGTGGAGAAGGTTTTTGTGTTTTTAATGATTTTGCTATTGCCGCAACTGAATTATTAATTAAAAATGAAGTGAATCAAGTGCTCATTGTAGACCTTGATGTTCACCAAGGTAATGGCACCGCTGAGATATTTAAAGATGAACCTCAGGTTTTTACATGGAGTGTTCATGGAGAACGGAATTATCCTCTTCGCAAAAAAAAGTCAGATCTTGATACTCCATTACCTGATGGTGCCACTGATAATCTATATTTGACCATGCTTCGTAATGAACTACCTCGATTGATTGATCAAGTTGAGCCTGACTTGGTGCTTTATTTGGCAGGAGTAGATGTGTTAGAAAGTGATAAGTTGGGACGTTTGTCATTGACTCGGTCAGGATGTAAAGAAAGAGATAGAATAGTATTGGATGCATGTAATAAAAACAAAATTCCAATTGCAGTAAGTATGGGAGGGGGGTATTCACATCGATTATCAGATATTATTGAGGCTCATGCGAACACTTTTAGAGTAGTGCAAGAAATCTTCTTTTAAGAATGGGATTCATTGCTGAAAAAAGTGTGCTTTATGTAGGCGTATTATTGCCATTACCTCTTAGAGAGCTCTACACCTATGGTGTTCCAATAGAATTTCATGATGATGTAGTAGTGGGTTTGAGAGTCGAAGTGCCGTTTAATAAAAAACTCTACAGTGGAATTATCGTGTTTGTTACTGATGATAAGCCCATTGTCAAAACCAGAAATATAATCTCCATACTTGATGATGCCCCAATAGTTGGTGGAAAGCAATTGTTCTTTTGGCAATGGCTTTCAGATTACTATTGTGCTCAGCATGGTGAGGTAATGAATGTTGCTCTGCCAGCTGGACTTAAGCTCTCCAGCGAGACTAAATTAATGCTCAATCTTCATATCTCTTGGGATTCCTATGAGTTAAGTGATGCAGAATATCTAATATATCAGGCATTGAGTATTCAGCAAGAGTTAACTATTAAGACTATTCAGGAAACCCTGAATAAAAAATCAGTTTATCCGATTATTAAGTCACTAGTACAGAAGAGACTGATAATTGTCCAAGAAGAATTGATTCAGCGTTATAGCAAGAAGAAAGAGTCATTTGTAAAGATCTTGGAGCCTTATTCGAATGCTGAGCTTGCATTAGAGTTAACACAACGAAGTCACAAACAATCCAATGCACTGCTGGCGTATTACAGTCTTCATAAAAAGATGAAGGAAGTACCTAAAAAGGCCATCTATGATATGTCTGGTGCTAATAGTGCTGTAATCAACGCTTTAGCTAAGAAGGGAATCGTTGAGGTTTACTCTAAAGAGGTTAGTCGGCTTGATGTGTTAGATATACCGATTAAACAAGATGAATTTCCATTATCAGATTTGCAGCTGAGTGCCCTCAAGCATATCAAGTATTCATTCGAAATTAAAAAGCCTGTATTACTTCATGGTATAACAGGAAGTGGAAAAACAAGGGTCTTCATTGAATTGATAAAAGAAGTTTTAGAGAATAGAGGGCAGGTATTGTATTTGCTCCCTGAGATTGCTTTAACAGGGCAGATTGTACAGAGGTTACAGGATCAATTGGGTGACCGAATACTAGTATTTCATAGTCAGATTAATGATGCTAAGCGTGTAGAGGTGTTTAATGCAGCTCGGTTTGAAAGCAAGCTTTTTATAGGTGCCCGATCTTCCTTGTTTCTGCCATTTGATAATCTACAGCTGATTGTCGTTGATGAGGAGCATGATAATTCTTATAAGCAGGATCATCCCAATCCTAAATATCATGGTCGTGATGTGGCAGTAAAGTTAGCACATCTCAATAAAGCGAATATTATTCTTGGAACAGCTACTCCTTCTTTAGAGTCATATCACAATTGTATTCAAGGTAAATACATCTATGTACAAATGACCGAACGTTTTGGTTCGGCAGGTTTACCATTTATTCAAGTGATAGATCTAAAGGAGCGGTACAAACAAGGTTTAGTAAAGTTTGGCGTCTCTCAAGATCTCAAAGAAGCAATAGAGACTACCGTTGCAGATGGTCAGCAGGTCATTCTCTTTCAGAATCGTCGTGGCTTTGCACCGACGATTAAATGCACTACTTGCGGCTGGACTGCAGAATGTGTGAACTGTGATGTAACCTTAACCTATCATCAGAAACTTAATGAACTAAAATGTCATTATTGTGGATTCAGGGTTTACAAGAAAGATGCCTGCCCTGCCTGTGGAAGTGTGGAAATACAACTGATGGGTTCAGGTACTGAAAAAATAGAGCAAACAATACAAGATCTTTTTCCAGCTATTAAAGTGGATCGGTTTGATCATGACACTACACGATCTAAAAAAAATCAATTCAAGTTATTAGAGGATTTTAAACGAGGAGATATTGATGTATTGATTGGAACCCAAATGATTACTAAAGGATTCGACTTTGATAATATTGGTTTAGTGGGAGTTCTCAATGCTGATAGCCTATTGTCGTATCCCGATTTTAGAGCATCGGAGAGAAGTTACCAACTCCTTAAACAAGTGAGTGGTAGAGCGGGCAGAAGAGAAAAGAAGGGTAGGGTTATCATCCAAGCATTTCAAACAGAGCACCCAGTAATTCAAGAGATATTAAAAGCTGATGATGAACGATTTTTTAATAGGGAATTATTAGAGCGTAAGCAGTTCAAATATCCTCCTTTCTACGGGATGATCGCCATATGGTTCAGACATAAGGAGTTTGAACGAACCAAAGGGGCCGCGCAATACTATTATTCAGAAGTGTATAAGAAACTCGGAGATCGATGTTCTAAACCAATTGATCCAGTAATTATTAGAGTTCGTAATAAGTATCAACAGGTCATCAACGTGAAAACGGAAAAAGACGCCAAAATCATTCGATCTATTAAGACCGTTCTTATGAATACGAAGGATTTATTAAAAACTCATGCTGATTACAAGAGAGTCATGATATCTATCGACGTCGATCCTCAATAGACAATTAATACCTCAATAAGGGTTTATTGAGCCGAATGGACATTCTTTGTCATTCTTGTGACTTTTAATATCTGATAACTGCTATTTATTGTTTCCATTATTGAAATTTATGCTTCTAAACGTATATTGAAGAGTACTAATTTTCGTCAATCACAGGGGCTATTAATAGTATTTGTTTGTCCTATATTTAACAAGGATAAATACATCCCATAAATTTTATAATGAAATGTATAGTTATTGATGATGAGAAAATTGCCAGAGTGACCTTAGAACGACTCTGCAATAAAATTCCTTATTTAGAAGTGATTGGAGTTTTTTCAAGTGCGATAGATGCTACTTCTAAACTTGTTACTTTATCTGATTAAGATGTTGTTTTTCTGGATATTCATATGCCAGATATCAACGGTTTTGATTATCTCGACTCATTGAATATTAAAACGAATGTTATATTCACCACTAGCGATAGGGACAAGCAGATGAAGCTTTTGAGATTGAGGCAGTAGACTATCTTATTAAACCAATCACCTTTCCTCGTTTGTTAAGAACGACTGAACGTTTGAAAGTTATGAACTCTAAGCGAAAGGAGATTATTCCCTCATCTAATACTCATACTTTTAGCAAAAAGTTTTATGTTCATACTGATAAAAGATTGGTAAGAGTATCTGTTGATAATATTGTTTTGGTAGAAGTAAAAGGTGATTATATTCTTATAAAAATGGATAATAGTAAAGTGCATGTTGATCAAGCTACACTAAAAAGTATTGAGTAAAAATTAAATCTTAAGTATTTTAGAAGAGTGCATCGATCTTATATCATCAATATGACTAAAAGTGTGGACATAGAAGATTGAAGTATATTGATCAACTTTCAAGTCGTCCCAATAAGCAGAAACATGAAAACAGACTTGATGAACAAGCTAAACTTGTTGTAACTAAATTAAGATTAAAAGAGAGGTAAATGAGTTCTTAATGGATTGATATAGGTCTTCAACAAGTTCTGTAATAATGATGTGAGATGGAAAATAAATCTCTCTTATTACGACGTATATCATAATCAAGGCTGATATTTTATGTTGCCTAAAGCCAAGTTTTTTTCAATATCGATGTCTTTTTTTTAACTCAAGATTGAAGCCTATCCCTCCAGAGCTACCTTTCCCATCTTCTCTGTTTTTGTCCCATTTTAGATCTTCATTTTTATATTCTGAAATGTAAGATTGAACAGTTATTGCACATAATAGTGGCCCAAAACTTGCAATAATTACTAATAAAATGCTTAGCCATTTCGGCCCTTCTGACTTTTCTATTTTATAAGCATATTATGCTGGCACCATGCATAATGCTAACCAACTGTACATGAATAAAACTATCGCATTGGTGATATAACCATTGGTAAAATAATTATCAACCAAGGCAAGTAGACAGTCCATGAGGTCAGGAATCATTGATATAACGATTATGATCAATGAAATTACCCCAGGAAATAATATGCCTTGTAGCCATGCTTTTTTGGTAATCTGTGGATCTATCACAAATGAAAAAAGATACAAATAAGTAAGTGATTGAGTTGAGGATCCATAGTTGATTAAATAAATACCAAGAGAATGGAAAGTTTAGAAAGAACACCCCCCAATCCAGTTGCAGCCAATATCATGAAGACAGGCATGAGTATGATTGAAAACTATATTATGCCAAATCTGAAAGAATCCAATTGGGGGTGAATACTTTTCTTAAACCAGAGGTACTTGAAGGCTCTCGATAGTTGAACATTTCCTCTTGCCCATCTTGATCTTTGTTTCCAGATACCTACTGGGCCATCAGGCTCTTCCGCCCAAACCACTGCATTAGGTTCAAAAATTGCTATCCGGTCATTGAGCTGTGACTTGAACGTAGTGAACGTATCTTCCGCTAACGAGGAGGTGTCTATTCTCCCTCCTATTACATACATATTCGTTGTAGAATGTAGCTGTGCTCCACCTGCTAGACAAGCCATGACTCCTATTACATTTTGCACTCTACGTGCAGCAGCCTGTGCGGTGATATATTCGAAGACTACAAATTTTTTTATAAAATTGACAGGCATACTGCCTTCCTTTATATAGGCAGTTACAGAACCTACTTTAGGATCGGCTAAATGTCTGGCCATCTTTCTCAAAGCTCTCTTTTCGAATAACACCTCTGCATCAATTACTAGAATGGCTTGAGCCCATTCTTCTTTAATAATGATATCAATACCGTGGTTTAGTGTATGTGCCTTGCCTTGTCCACCTTTCTCTCTCCTTAGATGAAATACATTCTTTGGGTACTTCTTATGCTTCGATTTTACCACATCTGGTGTTTTATCGTTGCTAGCATCATCAACAATATATATTTTGAGGCTTTCTTTTTGGTAGTTCATGTCATAAAGGCGTTCAATCATATTGGCTATAACATTTTCTTCATTCCAAGCTGGTACTACTATAGCTACACGAGGAGTGTAGTCCATTGTTTTATTATAGTGATTTTTCGAACCGTGTCGCCCTATTAATGAGAACTGGTACAACGAAGTGAATAATGGAAGACTCCCAAGTATAACAAAGATTGTTAATATGACCTCAATTACAATCATGAGGCCATGAAAAGATCTTCATGATTAATATAGGTCTCTTCAAAAGTTCTGACTATGGCTTTCTCATTAAATGATTCTACTCGATTTACCTTCTCTCCGATACATTCTTTGATGGACATAAGAGGGGTGCCTGCTCCAGATTTTATAACCAGACTTAATCCTCCACTGAATCTTGGATTAATTTCTATTAGTCTTGGTCCATGTTCGGCAGTTAGGATTATTTGAACATTACCACAGTAGTATAGTCCTAAGTTACTCAAGACCTTTTCTACATAGTTGATTACTTCTATATTATGCTCTGTTTTACCTGTCATGCTCACTCCTGAGTTTATGCTCATTCTTACCCTTGGAATTGCAGCCTTGATAGTTCCATCTTTGGAGATCATTATATCTATGCTGTATTCTGGCCCTTTATTATACTCTTGTATCATTAGTTCAGAATCATTAAACCTGTCGGCAGGGATACTCTCAATCTATGATAGATTTCAACTCCCCTCGAACCATTGCCGCTTACTGGTTTGATAACTACTTTTTTCCCTTCCAATTCTGATCATTTGAGTCAGATAGCATATCGAATTGTACCACATTTAAATATTGATTGACATGGCTTAGAAGCATGAATTTATTTATGATAATGTCTAATAATTGTTTAGATGATATCAACAGACGGATACCTTTTTTCTCGAATTTATCGATGCTTTTCGAAAGAATTTTGAGCTCTATATCCACTGTGGGAATAAGTATATCTATGTTATTAATACACTTTTTTAAGAGAACATCTGCAAAGTTTTCTGACTTGCCAGCAGGAATGATATGACATCTTTTCCTTGGGACCAGGTATAGTCCTACTGAACAATAACCCATGTCGGCCATATTTATTTCATTGACTTTGTCTCTTAAGCTCTTAAATGCACATACTGCAGCGGGGCCGCCAGCTCCAGTCATAAAGATGTTTAGTTCATTTATAGATTTCATGTTTTAGATATTTGGATTTTTCAATATTATTTATGCTCTTATTACTTCAAAAGGCTCAACCATTCCATAGTTGGAAAATCTACCTCAATATTGGGCTGTCGATTCTATTATTGATCTTTTAATATTTGGGTGATTACAGCCGATGGTTTGGCTCAAAAAACAATCGATAGCGCACATCTTATCATCTAAAAAGTCTTCAATATGTTCAAAGTATCGAGGTCGAAAATCTAATGTTGTTGAAGGGGCGAGGTAGGCGTATATTTTTTCAATTTGCCTCGCAGCTACAAGAGTTGCATAGTGAGTCGCACGATGGTCTTGATGTGTGTCATTTATACTGTGTGTATAGATGATGTTAGGATTATACTCTACGATTGTCTTCTCAATAGATAGAATAGTATCACTTCCATTAGTCAGCTGAGTATTTTCTAAGTCACACATAACTAATTTGGCATTCAGAGACTTGGCTGCTTTCATTGATTCCTCTTCTCTCTCGGCTTTATTACCTCCTTTTACTCCTTTTGTCAATGTAAGAATTAGAACATCGTCACCTTTGTAGCTATGTTTTTTTAATGTTCCGCCACATCCTATTTCGACATCATCAGGGTGGGCTCCTATTTCTAATATTTTTTGTGTACTATGATTATTTAAACAGAAGTTGATTTCCTTGATCAGCTTAGGGTATAAATCGAAATTGTAGAAGTCCCCAAAAATAAATTTAGATATACCGCTTTTTAACATAACAAACATTAGATCTGCATCTTTAATCTCTGACAGGACTATAATCTTATAAGGATTGATCACTTGCTTTAAAGACTCCAAAACTTGGCAACATGGAGCTACGTTTCTCGCATTACATACTCATAGTAGGAGATCAAATTGTTCTTTTTTTATAACTTTTGTGGTTATGAATTCACTTTTATATCTAACTAATTGATGGTTGACTTTTTGTTTGAGAAACAGAGTTATACTCTCTGTTGACTTAGGCTTCCCTACAATTGCAATTTTTTTTGTTATCATCGATTTGAGAATTTTAGGATCAGTGAAAAGTTGATTTCATTCAATGTAATTACTGTATCATCTATCTTCAATCTGAGGTGTCCTGCCGCAATAGCTATACTTACCCAACTACTCATTTTCATTCTTGTCCATGCTCCGAAGCTCTCTTGGTATATATTTAGGCTATTAAATGCTTGATTTTCAATGGGCTGATTGACATTGCCAATTACAAGATAGGTGCTATATACATTAGCTTTTGATGTTTCATATGTAACGCTTATATGATATAATGGCTTGGATGATGTTAACTTCAGTACGTCTTGGTTAAGGTTAAAGGATAGACCTATTTTCTTTATGTTTTTGTTAAGCCAAATTTCATTCGCGCAAGTATTGTTCCCTGAGTGCTAATTATCGAGAGTTCGCTATTTGCAATAAGTGTTGGCTTTACATATTTAAAGCCATGAAATTCAATTCTTTTGAAATCTTGTATGCGATCATCAAAGAGTTTAGCTCTACCAATATATCTATATGTTTCTCCTTGAACCCGGAATCCGCCACTATATACATTGATTTTGTTTATTCGGAGATCTATTCGGCCATAGCCTAATTCTAAGTATAGCTTTTCTCTTCTTCTACCGGTCCAATTCGACCTGAAGTGAGAATAGATTGATTATCAGCGTTAAGGAAAATCTTTGTGTACTAAAAAGAAAAATTTGAGATTAGACTCGTAATTTTGGTATTGTCGAGCTGTCTTGTTGGGTTAGCGGGTCTTGAATCTGACTATAGCTGTTTAAATGAAACCCAGATATTAATACTATATAGCTTAATTGTTTCATGTCTGAAAAGTCGATCATAAGAATGGAGGACCTAAAAAAGTGATGAATGGTCCCCTGTCTGAGTTAAAGGGTATGTAGGAGTCGGTTATTAATAATTAGGCGATTCGCTTGAAGGGATATTTTTTTATTTTCTACCAATTATCGCTGGATATCCGCTCCTCATCGCATAATTTCCCTAAAAAGACTAATGCAGATTTAGATTTGGTTTAAAAGACAATTATGAATAGAATTTTAATGGTATGCAAAGGGAATATTTGTCGTTCCCCATTGGCCCAAGATCTATTAGCTTCCAAGGCCTCTAAAGCTCACTTGTATTGGTTGATCGACAGTGCAGGTACGGGAAATTGGCATATTGGTAAGCTGCCAGATCAAAGATCTATTAAGGTTGCCGAATCTAATGATTTAGACATTACAGACCAAAGGGCACGTCAATTCAGCAAAGACGATTTCAGTAAATTTGATCATATATATGTAATGGAAAAAGAGAATCAAAAAATTGTATTATCAATGGCTCCGTCTGAAAAAGATCAGTCTAAGGTTGAGTTGATCATGAATGAGCTTTATCCCGGTCAAAATCTTGATGTGCCTGATCCATTTCATGATGGCAAGGAACAATTTGATCAAGTATTTAAGGTGTTAAATCAAGTAACAGATGAGATGATTAAAAAGTATAGAGTCCCTATCTGTGACTCAGGCATACCCCTAATTCTTTAGGAGTACAAAAAGTTTATCACCTATATGAATACGGAGAATCTTGAGAAAGTGAAAAACCACTTTATCAGAACAATTCAGCAAAGCGTAATAAAGAGAGTGTTAAAAGCATAGGGTTTATCAAGAATGAAAAGTTGATCAGTTATAATGATAAAATGTAATTGGGAAAAAAATGAATAGATACGACCAGGCGGTAAATGGAAACATTACAAAAAACAAAACATCAATCTGCCCTCTTCCTCTTTTTTTGTTCTCTTTGTCAAGGAGATGATTACATAAGAATAAC
>CACLQQ010000074.1 GCA_902609095.1 uncultured Bacteroidota bacterium
TGCTCGAACTGTAATCCTTTTTCTGCTAAGTCTGACATGTTCATCTAAGTTGGTACATTCAAAGTATATATGAACACCATCTCCAGAGGGTAGTTGATCCACTAAATGAATTGAAAAAGTTGAGTTGCCATCTGGGCACTCAAATCTTGCATAATGGGGTAGTTACTTAACAATTACCTTTAGTCCTAAGGTTTCATAAAATGTAATGGCCTTGCTTAAGTCTAATGATGATACAGTAATCTGATTCAGGTTCATATGAGAATGCTTTGACAATTTTACTAATCACCATTGACTATTTCGTAGCAATGGTGTCTTTCGTAATTGGGGTGATCTTTCATTTCAGGGTGGTCGAAGGAACCAATTTTGGCCATTCCTATCTTTTTCATGACTTCCTCCGATTTCAAGTTCTGGCATAAACATACAGAGATTATCCTATCTATCCCCAGTTCATCAAATGCTCTAAGCATCTTTTGGCACCCTCCGTGGCATAACCTTTGCCCCAAGCCTTTCGCTTCAATCTCTAACCTATATCAATGGCTGAGGTATATGCTGAAGCATACTTTTCAGATGCCAGACCTATCATGCCGATAAACTCTTGATTATCTAATATTTCAGTAGCATAGTATGTGAAACCATTGGTTTCATAATGTTCATTTAGTTTTGCTATGAGCTCAACTACTTCACTCTATTCTAATGTGCTGGGTAAATGTTCCATAACCGCTTCATCTGCGTTGAGTTTAGCAAACTCCCGGAGATCATCTGTTCTCCATTGTCTGAAACCCAGTCTGTAAGATGTGAATATATACCTGTCTTTCATCATTCTGAACCATTCTATTTGAACATGGCTATTAGCTATTCATCTTGTAAAAATTTCAATATAGCTGAAGCGAAATTCTGTTGTTTGCAAGTATTATTATGATCTCCCTCAACTATAATAAAAGAGCTATTGGGTATTGCCAGTTGCAGATCTTTAGGATTACCGTTATCAGTGTCTTCATCTCCTGCTATCACTAAAGTAGGTACCTTAATCGCCTTCAACTCCTGAAGGGAAGTCACGGGTTGATGATCTTGTAAGAATCCTAAAGCAGCTATATCCGCGTTAATAGATTTAGCATAGTTAATCGCTCTTGATGTTAGTTCATTCGCCTCAACTCGATCAGAGAATGCGTCTGCAAAGGCTATTCTTCTATCCCATATAGGATCAGTAAAGTCGATTCCCATGCCCCCTAACACCGCCTTCGAGATTCGTTTGTCTTGAGTCAGTAGCTTAACTAATACAATAGATCCTTTTGAATAGCCTATGGCCATGCAGTTTTTGAGCTCGAGATGATCCGCCTTAGATATAAGGTCTTGGATTTCTGCATTGTCTTGATAGGCTTCCTTGTGTTGCGGTTTATCAGAGTGTCCATTACCTCTTAAGTCTTGAATAACCACTCTATATCCTTTGTCGAGCAGCATTTTTTTAATAGCGGTCTTGTGCCAGTTACTGGCATTCACAACAAGTCCATGAATGAGGATAACGGCTTATCCATCTCCTTCATTTGAGAATACAATCTTGGTCTCATCAAATGAATAAAAATGGGATGTTTCACTGTGTTGTCCTATTGCTCCACAAATTGTGAGCATGAAGATTGTAAAAGCGAATATTTGAGTTGTCATGGCACACAATTTATAAGATTCATCTTGAGCATCAGCTATATACACGCCATTAAAGTATAGCGCTCTAACTCATTGATCATAGTTTACATAAGTAATACCATCGCCCTCTGTAATCACCAACCGATCATCATCACACAACTCATTAACGATAGGGATCAAATTCTTTTTTGTACCGAAAGAAACTTCACCTATGCTTTTCACATCATTGGGATGTATAAAATTTGTGGGTTTAGGATCTTGATTGAAATAGGTCATCATAAATGGAAGCCTGAGTTCATGTGGGAATAACATTTTCCATTTCAGCTTCCTATTAGCGGGATCAATTCGAGAGCTTTGGGTTTCGAAGTACTTCTGATTGTATTTTTTAAGAATTTCTTTCTCCCTATTGAAGTCGGATTTATAAGTTTCTAAATACAGGCCAAAGAATCCCTCCTGCGCATTCTTCGTTGATTTAAACGTTCGACAACTTTCCCTTATCCTAAGAATCGCAAGGCTAACGTGGAGAAGCCGGATAATGGTGCTTCATTGAGGAGTTCTATGTAAGGCCCTTCAGAAAAGTAAATCAGCGCATTATGGGGATCAGTTTTGGAGCCATAATCAACCTTGAACCCCTGACTTTTAAAAGAATCAACGGCTTCGTTCAAATTACTCACCTTATATAAGACGTGACTTGCTTTCATTATTATTTTGGCTAAATTTTCTTTGTGTATTGAACTTTTCGAACTCCGAAGTCAGTATCCAATGGTTTTACCTCTATAAGTCCATGCTTCTTATATAGCTCGATGGCCAGTAAGTTATCCAGACCCGTCTCAACGATACATTCCTCGACGTCGTAGCTTTCGGATATATATATCAATAATTGATTGGCTATTCCTTGTCTGAAAAATTCAGGTTTGACAACTAAACTATTGATGTCAACAAAGGATGATTTGACTGCTAAGTCAATAACTCCTGCTAATCGCTTCTCCAGAAAATATCCCAGAAATGTATTCTCGTTATTTATAAAGCTATCGATTGGTCTTCTCAACGCTGGAAAATCTGTTACTCCTAATAGTCTTGCTTCTACCGCATACGACGATTGCAAAACTGAATGGATATTTTGAGCTACGGCTATGTTCTGATTTACGAGTTGATTGATCATAGTTATTATTTCAGGCCATAGGCTCTCTTAGCACTCTCGATTCGATTCGATTCCATAGTGTCTGGGTACATAAGATATCTTGGTACTATGATGGGTTTCGATTGTTCAACATTGATTACTATTATAGAGCTAAAAGGAATTGACCTCCTGTCATTTCTAAGAGTATAGCCTCCATGTCTTGATATCCATCATGAGTTGAATCTTTTATTGTTGCATTTCCTTTTAGTTGATATCCTTTTTGAATTAATATATCTATGAAGCTTATGCAGACTTGTCTATTCTGCTTAATGTACTTGATGGTTTAAGGTGATGCGATATTAGCTATTATTATCTGATCATCTCCATAGTGGGTTAATATCTTTTTGGGAGATCCATTAGGTACTTCCTTAGCAGATGACGTAGCTAACCAACATAGTACACAGCTATCAATTGATTCCTTTATGGATGTAGTAAGGATCATCAGTACTATATCAATAGGTAGTCATATCAATAAACTCCTCCACATCTTTCTTGAATTGGACCATAGATGGTTTGTGCGTATACATCATATGCCCTGCTTCATAGTATTTCATGATGATGTTCTTCTTCAGCTCAGGGTTCAATCCCATATGATTTATAGAATGCTCTACACCATAGAAAACTGTAGCGATATCATAATATCCATTCAGAATTAGGATCTTGAGATTTGGATTACGTTTCATGGCAGAGCTCATATCGGGCAGGGTACTTACTGCTACTTGTGCATTCCAAGCCATATTTCCTCGATGGCGCCAGTCCCACTTAAAATTAGGTCGACTTCCTGCGGAGGTTACATAACTTAAGTCCTTACGCACCTTAAGATCATTGTAAAGATAATCCTTAAATGCTGCTATATATGGTGGAGATATCGCATCACTCTGTGGATCGGTAAAGCTGTTTTGCGACAGAAGATCTTCATTAACTCCTGAGAATCTCGAATCCAATCGACCCACTGTAAGCCCGTCATCTCTTAATAGCTCTTGGAAGAATTCTCCATTAGTTACTCTAAGGTCTGCTCTGAGCCAATAATCTTGACTGAGTCCGCTATAGTCTGAGAGCTTTTGGGCAATACTTTCTTTTTCAGTGGCACTCATCTGATCTCCCTTGAGCAAGGCTGGAGCATATTCATTTTGAGTGAATGACCTCACTTCATCAAGGAAAGACTCTAAGTTTTCACCTTTGTTTGCAACCATATTATAGTACCAAGCTGTGGCCGCATATGTTGGAAAATGTATCAGGTAGGCTGTATCATCCCCAGGACCAAATAATAAATGTTGGAGTTCGAATACCGCTGAAACCATGATCACTCCATTCATCGCAATTCCCTTGTCCTGTAGATGCTTTACCAAACCAGCGTTTCTGAAGGTGCCATAACTCTCTCCCAAGAGATATTTAGGTACATTCATTTTATTCGCACGTATAATAAATTGCTCAATGAATAGACCTATGCTTCGTATATCTTGATCTACACCCCAAAAGTCTTCCCATTCTGCTTCTCCAATAGGTCTGCTGAACCCGACACCAACGGGGTCTATCATAACTAAGTCTGCTTTGTCAAGGAGTGTATACTCATTATTTAACACATTGTATGGGGCAGGTTTTGTGTAAGCTGGATCATTGATTGCTATGCGCTTAGGCCCTAATATTCCGAAGTGAAGCCAGAATGAGGCTGATAGTGGCCCTCCGTTAAATGCGAAGACTATTGGCCTATTTTCTGTACTGTTTTCTTTCTTGTAATGGATGAAGCCGAATAAGGCAATAGGTTTATCATTCTCATCTCTGAGCTGAACGGTGCCAGTCTCTGCCGTAAGGCTAATGGCTTTTCCATCAACGGTCACTGAATGATTTGATATGAATGTTTCAGCTTCAGGTATTTCTGTCTTTTGACTTTTTTCTTGAGCTAATAATATGAGAGAAATACAACTAAATAGGAAACAGTAAATGAGCTTTTGCATAAGTAGAGTTTTGTGAATTTGATCCTAAGATCTGTTCATATTATTGATTGATGATACAAATTATGGAAGGTAGGAAATAATCTGATCCTCATTCAGATTGGCCGTGTTAAACTCCCAAAGGTATTTTGCTTAATATCATTGTTCTGGAGGGACGATTATTTCAACATAAACTCCATTAGGATCTTTGATGAATACCAATTGATATCGTTCTCTTTTTACCCATCCTGTTAATGGTATGTCAGCAGCCTTTGGTCGAATCATTATGCTATGAAAAACATCCATGTCATAGTAGAGTGTGATATAATTTACTTCAGAGTGGGCGTTAATGCCTTTCAAATCTGTAGCGTTTACTTCCGTGTCAAAGTAGGCTAATTAATAGTGAAAGCTGTCGGAATATCCTTTTGTTTGAATTGTTTCACTGTGAAAGGTTCATTGTTAGCTGCTCCAGCTTCTTTGCTCCACTCGGGATCAAGACTGAATTTACCTACTTCAAACATTCCTAATATATCCTTGTAAAATGCTTCAGAAGCTTCCAAATCGCTAACGATTAGCCCTATGGCACCTACTCCCATCTCTGCTTGTGATTGAAACAAGGCATAATTACCTATTAGTATCGTAATGATTAGTAGGAGATAATTCTTCATAATGATCAATATTTGGGCGTATTGAATGAGCTTTTATGATTCAATTCCGCTGTGATATTGGAATCATAGGCAAGCATATGGTTAAGGAATACGAGAATATTGATGAGCTAAGTACTCCTATTTTATAGATTTATTCAAGGCAGACCAAATCGAGGAGATCAGTCAAATAGTCAATTTCCGTTTGAATTAGGGGGAGTTTTGATTTATGTCCTTGTACTAAGTTAGAATGAATACCTATGGTATTGTCAAACATGGCTTATGGCTATCTCTTTGATCCTAATTATAAGTAGTCGTATAAGACCTTATCAATCACAGCTAAAACCAGATTGCCAATCATCAAGGTAAAATCAGTGATTATAATATAAATGTCATTAGCCCCATAACCTGCCAAACTACTTCTCCTTTGCCGTTTTATAAAGCAATTGGAACATACCCAGCGAACTGTATGCCATGAACAATGGCAAATCCAAGGAGTAATATAAATCACTATTCATTTCAAGAAATACACTTTAGTCTGTGAGAATCTATAATTTTAAATCGCAAATGGCCAGATTAAAACCACCGATAAAAGGACCTGTGGCTATTAATTTATGAAATACTGGAGTATCTCTTTCAGACTTTGGAATTAAGATTTTAGCGAATATTAATCTTCTGAGTGTAAAGATATCCAACCCAAGTGCAAACCATATGGCGTTTGCTATAAGAACTATTATAAAAATTTGATACATATGACTTTATGAAAAAGCGGTGTTATGACAATACGTCAATATCTCATTGTATTCAACTATTTACTATTTCAATCTTATAGTGAATTGGACATTCTTAACTCTACCAGAATCTAATTGGAATCCGGTAATAGATCCCTCTGATCTCTGAAATCGTGCTGTTCCATACTCAAAAGCAAATTGATCTATTTCTACGGTAGATCAGTCCAAGAACTTTTGTTGACCTTCAATTTTAGATTTGAGCTTACCATCTTCTAATTTAAATGAATAGCTAATATCTAATTCTGGGCTGTAAAAGCGCCCTATATAATCGATGAAATTGATAGAGGAGAGATCTACTGGTTCTCTTTGATTAGCAATAGTTGGCCTGTCTCCTTGGAGGATTTTGATTTCGTTGGCTTGATCATTCTCCAAGTTTCTAAAGGTAAAACTTAGACCGTCAAATTCCGGAATCTTTTAGTTGTTGCCTTCAGTTTTGATGATATTATAACTTGACTGGTTCCAACTTTGTACCACCCAAAGTAAATCATTTTTATTGCTAATGTTCAAAGTCATTCCTGGCTCTATTTGGTAGTCGCCTGTAACTTATGATAATGCATATATTTCAGTGGGTTTTTCAATTAATGTGTTCTCATCTGAAAGTTCTCTGCTCTCTACCAGTTCGTCTATTAACAATATATCAGCGACCTGATCAGCGAGTTTAGATGGGTTAGCATAACCGCTATTAGCAAAGATAGCGATGGATAAGCGCTCATGAGGAAATCTTAGAAGCTCGGCTCTGAAGCCAACAAAAGCCCCACCATGACGTATGGTTGGAAGGCCTTTATTATCTTCTATTATTAAACCTGCAGCGTAGTCTATTGTATCTCCATTGTTTAGCTTGCCCTGTTCCGTCATGATGTTCCAGAACTTTAGATCTAATGCTTCTGAGTCGTAATAGGCGTCATCCCATTTTTTAATATCCTCGATTCAGGTAAATATGCCACCATATCCAATCATATCTAATGTGGTCATACTGATCTGTTATCCGCCACTTCTTTTAGGGTAATAACCATTTGCTCGGGTAGTAACGATGGCTGTATGATGATTATGAAAATCTGTATTATTCATACCAAGTGGCTCAAAAAGCTCTTCTTTAGCGTATGAAGCCATGTCTTTACCAGAAACACTTTTGACGACTTGGTCTAGTAGTCAATATCCTGAATTGCTATACAGGTATTCTTCTCCTGGTTCGAAATTTAAATCCGTCTGGTTGATAAGCCAGCTCATCAAGTCTGAGTCAGTATAGAAGTCATCATTACTTAGCCCCTTCAAATAAGCCAATTGAAGATAATCTCTAATCCCACTGGTGTGGTTTAATAGATATCTGATGGTAATTCGTTCTGCATATTCAGGGAAAATACTTCTTAAGCTTTGGTCAAATTCAGTTCACCTTGCTGAACTAATCTGACAATACAAGTAGCGGTAAACTGCTTTGATGTCGATCCTATTCTAAATACTGACTGTGGAGAATTGGGGATGTCATACTCCATATTTGCTAATCCATATCCCTGGGCATAGATTAGTTCTCCATCACTAATGATTCCCAGTGCACAACCAGGTGTATTTGGTTGTTGCCAATCTGAGAAGAGGCTGTCAATCATATGACTTTCTTTCATGTGACCATAAGAAACAGTAGAGATGATTATTGAGTAGCTTAGTAATATGTACCTTAACATGGTTTGATGCTTTACCTTCTATAAACTTTAACCCAGTCCGCTTCCATAGTAGAACTATCGGCATAGTTATCAGAGTTTCTATCATTTAGAAACCAACCTCCTGCAGCAGAATTATAAACCAATTTTTGCTTTGACCAAAGAGATTCTTGATATTATTATCATGATTGGCCTTATAATGATGGACTAATTCGCCATCAAATAATAAATCAATGGATTTATGGCGCCAGATCATCTCATAGATATGGAACTCTTCAGTTAAGTTTTGCCCGATCGTGTAGAATGCTTCTGAATGTTGATTTATGTTGATTCCTGGTTTAGTACCATAGAAAATGTTGCTCTAAAAATGATCGGACTCACTTCCTCAAGCTTCCAGGATATCAATTTCTCCTTGGGTTGGCCATGGATCTTCATAAATCCAATAAGCTGGCCACATACCTTTTCCTGCAGGTAGCTTCAGTCTTGGTACGAATCGATACTCTCTTTCTCCTTCTGTATCTCTTGGTCCGAATAATTCTTTACTCTCAATTCTCCCTGAGACGTATTCAAAATGTTTAGGCTTATCATCCTTATTCAGATTGGGACCAATGATTTTTTCTCTTTGTGTATTGATGCTCAGTATTCCATCTGTTATAGATAACTGCTCCTCTCTATAGAGCTGTATTTCATCATTATAGGCGCCTCCATACCAGATATCCCAGGCATTTAGGGCATTAAAATTCTCCTCGAAAACCAGATTCCATAACTTATTAGAAATCTCAGACGTTGAATGATCTCCTTTATCCTTACAGGAGTAAAGCGTAATGAAGAGGATTGAAATGAACAGTGACTTTCTCATGAATTTCAATATGACCTGAGAAGGTCATCAATATATAAAATCCGCCCTATTAATTATGAGACCTATCTGTATGCAATGGTCCGTCAAAAGCTATTCTTCCTTATATAATGCTTAGTTTGATCTCTATTGCTATCAGAAATACCTATCATCATGAGTTGCTCTGCGTTGACCTCTATTTTCCAGCTTTGAGGATTCAATTCTTGATTATGAGGTAGCAGGGTGATTTCACGCTTATGACCATGGATATGCCAATAACCCGTACTTCTACTATTCTATGAGTTAAACTGTACATATATCCTGTCCCATCTTATCATGATCCTTTCTTTGATGTTCACATAATTATTGTTATTACTTATATGTAAAAGACTAATAATCAATGTGTAATCATTGGTTACATATTTTTTGTATTATTTTAGTAGGAACATTGTAGGACAAAAAAATGTAAGATTATCATAGATTCTAAAGAAATACGTGCTTTGTGGAAGGATGTAGCAGTGCACAATTCGGTATCTAAAGCCGACCCGTTAATTATTGCTGACTTAGCAGATGCCTTAGTAGTTGAGTACAAAAAAAGATTTGATAAATGTTATAAAGCTGATGAAGGTGAAACTACACATACATTACTGAAAGACGAACCAGTATTTATAAATGATTCTGATGCTTGGGTGTCACGATAATATAGCAAAGAATATTTAATTGAACAGTTTAACGAAATAATACATTTGGCCAACCTTTTAAAATCTCAATCTCTTGCATTTCAAAAAATTAACCTAAATAAGATAATTAAAATATGTGAACTATATACAGGTAGCTTATGAAAGCAATAACATTTAAGGGTGCTAATGTAGAGTATGTAGGAGAAAACAATAACACTAAACCACTGCCAGCTTTTTTAGATCCTGACGGTATTATGGTAACCTGCTGGGAACTATCAGCAGAAGAGCTTAAACAAGTATTAGATACAGGTAAAGTATATATCTGTATGCACACTAATAATAATCCGATTCAACCTCTTAAAGTCTCTGTGTTTAAAAGTGACTTTATGATTAACGTAATAGATAATTAAGCAATACATCTTATTTTAATGAAAACAGCTAAAACTAGAAAGAGAAAGGCAAGGCCGTGGGACAGGCCAAAGGCCGCAGGGTTTAATAATAATAAAAAGTAACAAGGGTAAGATATATGGACTTAATAGATGGACAGCAATTAGTAAGCGTTGGCGAATAGCTAACCCTATATGTGCTACTAAAGGGTGCGAAAAAATTTGCTTGCGTAATGGTGGTGTAACTGATCATATTATACCAGTGCTACAAGGCGGTGCAGGCTACAGCAAAGATAATTTTCAAAGCCTATGCCATAGCTGTCACAACCGTAAGAGTAGATTAGAGCAGATACATGTAATACTTTATGAATATGAGTATACAGAGAAGGGTTTAAAAATTCCAAAACGCACAGAAGCAGGTGAGTTAATATCTATAGGTGGGGGGGTAATAAAAACATTTTAACTTTTGTCACATGACCCCTGCTTTCACTTTGTTTTTACTTTGGCAAAATTCGGAGACCCCCCTTTGACAAAATTTAGATAAAATGCCAGCAGGACGACCACGAAAACCCAACAAGCAAAAGCAGCTACAGGGTACTTATAGACCAGATCGCGATAATTTAGATAAGCCTGCAAATGGTGAAATTATTATAGGTATGGATGCCCCGGATTTTTTTGACGCGACAGAAAAAAGGCTATGGCAGCAAGTAAGTGAAGAGCTAAAAAAGGTAAATCTACTGTACTCTATAGATGTGTTAAGTCTAGTGATGCTGTGCCAGGAATTAGGTTCTTACTTTAGGCTGCATAGTTTAACCAGGGGAAAGCTGGCATCTATTAAAAACCATAAAGTAAATTATAATAAAGAAGTATATAACCTAAAGATGGTGCAATCTATGCATCTAAGGAGTACTAAGGATTTAATGGTACAATTTGGGTTAACACCACAGGCACGGCAAAAGCTACAGATGTCTCTAATAGATCCTGACTGGGAACTGGGAACCTAACCAAACAGCACGGCAAAATGTATTAGCACCAAAACCTGGAAGCTGATAGTAGACTATATGCAATATGCTGAAGATGTGGTAAATGGTAAAATCATTACTGTGGAATATGAAAGGCTATCTGTAGAGAGACACCTAAAAGATCTGGACAGAGTAGCAAAGGGTGGGCTGCCCTACAGGTTTTGTGAAGCCCATGCACAGCACTGTTTAGATTTTATAGGAAAGCTAAAGCATACTAAAGGTAGATTAGCACAGCAAAGAAAAAACTTAGAGTTAAAACCGTTTCAGAAATTTGTATGGGCTGTAGTGTTTGGGTGATTAAGGATCCACGAAGATACAGGCGAAGAGGTTAGAAGGTTTGCTGATGTACACTTAGAGAAAGCCCGGAAAGGTGGTAAGAGTACAGAGATAGCAGCTATAAGCTGCTATGGTTTAGCTAATGATGGTGAAGTAGGTGCAGAAATATATAGTGCAGCTACGACTATGAAACAGGCTAAAGAGGTATTTAATATAGCTAAGTCCCAGCTTAGAAAATTTAAGTAGGACTACAAAGTATTACGCAAAGACTTCGAGTTATTAAAAGAGAATATCACATACCACCCTACAGAATCAAAATTTGAACCCCTGCCTATTTTATTTCTGCCTTTTATCGTTATTGTAATCAAAATTCTTATTCACAAATAGCCAATTTTGAAATTACTGTTGCAGATTGTGTTGGAAGTGAAGGGGATTTAGGTAAGTTAGATCAGGAAATTAAGCAAGAGTAAGATGCGAAAATAAAAGCGCTAATCGCATCTCCTTGGCAGAAAAGCCCTTCTTCGACATGGGCATCAAACACATCGCTAAATACAATTTGTGCATAGGAAGTTTGCTATGAGAAAAACCGTCCCACTTCGCAAACAAGTGCGAAAACCACATGACTTACATTGCCATTGCCACTTCCCTTTAAGCCAATAGCAGTACATCCGTGCATACATTTTGCATTTAGGAAAT
>CACLQQ010000075.1 GCA_902609095.1 uncultured Bacteroidota bacterium
ATTCTGTCAACCACAACCATTTGAAACCGATTGACTAAAGGTGCCTGACTGTCCCAGGCCGGATCAGGTAGTATTTTCCACTGATCATTCGTGGATATGATTGTATAGTTGTTGTTGGATGTGAGTTCCAATTGTGCCAGCATACCAGGTCTACCTTTATAGTGATACGCATATTTATTCTTTTGGTGATGAACCCGGATAGCTATACAGTTTGCTCCCTTTTGGAGGTAGGGTCTGACATCTAAAATGTCATAAGATTGATGGTGGGGTGCACTTCGGGCCGGACCTCGACGGATGTATTGTCCATTGATGAACAATTGATATTGAGAAGATGCGGTAATAAAGAGGGTGCTCTTTTGGGGTATTTCCTGTAAATCAAACGTTCTTCTGGCCAGAACCATATCTGCTTTCAAAGATGGCTTGGTCCATATCCATTGCGCCTGCCAGTCGATATTTATGGGATAATCTTCATGTTGAGACCAGAAATGCTGTGGTTGTTCCTGACTTTCTGCCTGGTACGTAAATGCAACCAAAAGAATTAGAATGGGTAACCATAGGCTACACCTGGAATTATGCGTAGCATCGTTGTTTTTCATAATTGTGTTTGTTTACTTGGTTATGAACGTGAGCATATTTTTCAGGATCTGATCGGCAACGGGGTCTTTACCCAAATTTTCTAATAGTCGGAGCTGCGAAACAATCAGCTGTCCTTGGCCGTAGGGCAAGATGATTAGTTCAGAACCCCACCATGAAGATCCTGGGCCTGAGTACTGGAGTTTGTGTTCTCGTGAGAACCAGTCGAAAGCGATAGTGCCTACGATGGGTTTTGGTGTTGTGCTTCCTTCCAGATCAATATCGCGGAGGGTTAGGGTTGGCCAAACATTTTCAAAAAAGGTTACGCATAGGACCACCTGAGGGTAATCCATTAAAAATGGGATGGTCATGAATTAAATGGGGCATGCATGTCCATAGTCCTCTAGCAGGATGTACTTTAGCTGTAAAGGGAAAGGCGGGGTGGTCTGTTTCAATCCTACCGAGCTTATATTGGTGTTGCAGATACAATGCGGTTCCACCTTTTTTGACGAAGGACAGCAAGGTCGAAAAGGGTAATGGTTTGTCGGCTGAGTTATAGTCCGTAACGACTACCGGAACACTGGTGGGCGTGGTCGTATTAAAAGAAGATACAGGAACATGCTGGGTACGGAAGTAATCGGATAAAGCTGTGTTCTTATTGAAAAGCGCAATTTCTCTTTTTTGTAGTCGTACATTTTTTTGTGGAAATACATCAAAGGTATAGCGGTTATGAGTCAATTGATTACCGGATTGATCGTGCACTTGCACGTTAATCGTGTAGTTGCCCTTCCATTTTTTGGTATCTAGCATGGATGTGAAAAGAGTAGAAATACCGGACGTAAACTCTTTTTGAAACGAACGTTTAAATACGGTTTTACCTTTCCCATTGCTGATTTCTACTCTTACATTGGCCTGAATAGAGGCTAAGTCATTGATGCCGGTTACATCCAGCGTAGTTCCTGTTTGAGCATAAACGTTACGGGATGCTAAGCGAATGCTAACGATGTGAGGCTGATTGGCGGCGCGGGTGGCTTCATAAGCATACGATTTTGGGCGTCGCCAGATGTCGATTAGACCGGCACCTAGGATCCAGTCACCGGCAGCTAAGGCATGAATGCAATAACCATCTACCAGAGGATTAGACCTGACGGCTTCAATCATACGTTTGTTAGCGGTACCATGAATCGATTGTTGATCCAGATAGAATTGCTGCATATCAGGGTACAAGGGAGCGAAACCGCTTTCTCGTAGCATTTTTTGCTGTTCGTCATGGAGGCGTAGGTGGTAGCGATAGGCGGGGGTCAGGGGATTTCCTTTTGTTTTGAACAACGCCGTAACTTCGGTTAAATCAGGTAGGCTGCCATATCCAAGTTCGGAAACATAGGACATCAAACCAGGAACTACGTTTCGTCCTACTTTACTACCTTGATATCCTTTTGATTTTTTTTCTTCTTCGGTTAGCCCTATGGATAAGTAGCCTTCATAGTGGAAGCGATTGACGAAAGGTCCTGCATAGTTATGGATGTCATTGAATTTGGTGGGCTCGTATTCATTAGGCAAGTACATATTGGCCCCGTAGGCCCAGCCACCGGACTCATCGAGAATCAAACGAGTAGGATCGAGATCTCGAGCCAGCATGGCCATTGGCCTCATAAGTTGCTTCAAAACCGGACGATGGAGTTCATTAAATAACTCCCATTGGACTACACAAGCTCGATTGCGGTCCCTTAAGATAGACTGACGCACTTCGTGTTCCACTCTTTTGGACAGATAGGGTGTGGATAGGGGGAGGGTCATACACTCCAAAACAGGACTGCCAACTACTAAGACACCCATTTCGTCGGCGAGGTCCAGCCACATCGGTGCAGGTGGGCGTCGCCAAGGTCGGATCATATTAAAGCCTGCTTCTTTTGCAAGTTGAATTTCGCGGCGAGCCATTTCTTTACTGTCAGGATAGGAGATACCATTGGGGTATAAACCTTCAAAAAAAGTGGCTTTAATATATATTCGTTTACCATTCAGGTAAAAATCCTTATTCTTGATGGTGAGTTCCCGCATGCCGAATCGCATGTTAAGATTATCAGAGCGGCTATCATGATGACTAAGGGTGATATCCAGTTGGTAAAGGTATGGGTCATCTGGCGACCAGTATTGAGCATCTGGAATATTGATGGTTTTTGCCATGTGGTTGATTCCAGGATGTAGTTCCATTTCGTGTCTATCAGAAGCGACTATCATGCCGGTGTCGTTTCGAATATGCAAACTAACCTCAATCGTTTGGTTCTGGGTTCCTGTATGATTTAAGATAGCTTCAATAACAGCTGTTTGTGCATGAATATCAGGCTGAACAAAAACGTCTTCCACATAAATATCTCCCGTAGCGATTAATTGTACGTCTTGCCAGATTCCAGCACTCAGACCTCCTCTCCACTGTGCGGTTTCCATTTGACCGATGCCATCGATATTATTTTCGGTAAGGGTAATGGGGCCAACAACTCGGATGATGAGATTATTAGTTGTTCCCGCCTTGATCATTTCGTCAACCCTGAATTCAAATGGCGTAAATCCACCTTCATGGAACCCAACGACTTCCCCATTTAGCCATACTTCAGTTAAGTAGTTGACTGCACCAAATTGGAGGCGAATTATACTTTTTCCCCAGTTGGCAGGAACATCAAAGTTTTTTTTTATAAATGGCTACTCCTTCGTAATCTTGTTCAATTAATTCCCAGGCACTGGGTACGGTTATTGGCTCGATGCTGGGGTGGCTTTCGAATACTTCCGGATCGATCCAATTTTTTTGTTTGCCCTCATTTTTTTTGTCAAAGATGATGCGCCATTCTCCGTTTAGGGGAAGTGTCATTTGGCATAAGCCAGACATACAGCATCCTAAAAGCAATGTGATAATCAGATGTATTTTCACGATATTCATATCTATAATGTTTTTAATCCAGCTAACTCGATAGGAGCGACAATGTTTTGAAGTTGCTTTCGCATTTTCTTTAGGATATGACTATTGGGTTCGGCAATATTATGCCACTCATTAGGGTCTTTATGGTGGTCGTATAATTCTTCCATTCCGTTATTGTATAGGATATACCGGTATTGTTGGGTTCTGATGGCATAGTGTTGCATGGAGGGATCATCTTTATACTGGTTGCCAGCAAATACAACAGTCAGCGCTGCTTTGGGTCCGGACCAGTTATTGGCATCAGGATTAGCTAACAGGGGTAATAGACTACTACCATCCAGCGGATGGCCTTTTTGATTTTTGGTCGTTTGGGCAGATAGGCCAGTGAGGTCCAGCAGGGTGGGGTAGATGTCAATGAGCGAGACGGGTGCCTGAACTTGAGTTCCGGCAATAGTAAGGCCTGGCACCCGCATAATTAGTGGAACTCGGGTGCTTTCTTCCCATAAGGAATTCTTGTATAAATAATCTTTTTCACCCATATGGAATCCGTGGTCACTAGCCAGAACAACGATGGTGTTTTTATCCAGGCCACTATCTTTCAGTGCGGCCATTACTTCTCCGATATTATCATCGACACCTGCTACGCATGCCAGGTAGGCTTGTGTCCATTTTTTGAGGCCCAGTTCTGTACTTCCGTAGGCTTCTCGAATGGAATGATACATTCGCTTTCCCATAGAAAGGGTAAATACATCGCCTTGGTAGGCAGCAGTTAAATGGGTGTCTTCCTCGTCATGGGGTTGGATAGAAACCAGTTGGATTTCATCGAGTGGGTACTGGTCAAAGTATTTCTGGGGTGCTACGAGTGGCGTATGGGGTCTTAAAAAGCCAACTGAGAGAAAAAAAGGTACATTGGAAGTATCTTGAGCGAGTGATCTTATGGCCTTTGCGGTCCAGTCAGCATTGATTTCATCGGGGGTCGGGTCCCGGTCATGATCCTGTAAATAGCGCATGGTTTTAAAGCCCAGTTTTGGGTTGCCTGTTGACCAAATGAGCGGTTTACCATCGGGGGTGGTACGGCCTTCTAAGTTGACAAAAGGCCCGAGAGAGCCATCGACCCAACCGATATTAGCGAATGCTTTGGGTACATCCGGATGGGGTACTTGCTTTTCTCCATCGAATGGACTGGGCGAATAATCTGCTTCGTTTTCAAAATGTGTCCACATATCTTTTTGATTGTGGTGCATAATTTTTCCGGTGCCTATTACCTGATATCCTTCTGCCTTAAAATGTTCCATCATGGTTCGGGAATGGGCGAGGGTTTCAAACCTATACCAAGGTTCCTGAAAGAAATTATTGGATTGATGGGGGTAAATACCCGTAAATAGAGCGGCACGAGCCGGGCCACACATGGGGGCATTGGTATATGCTTGATTAAATACGGTTCCTGATTGTCCCAGTTGGTCGATATGAGGGGTTAGGGATTGGGGGTGCCCAGCCAACAGACCAATGTTATCGTTGAGGTCATCCACCATGATGAACAGCACATTCATAGGTTTTGCTGGCGGGTTCTGGTCTGATTGTCTGCTACAGGAAAAGCCAAGCGCAACGATTAAGCAGATTATATTTGTGGTATAAAAGCGCATATTTGTGAGTCGTTTATTGGATGGCAGTTCGGATTTTTATTGCGTTCAGGGTTATGGTATCAAAATCGGTTTTATCCACGATTTGCTGGCTAACAAGTGTACTACCGACACCTAGGCAGGCTGCTCCGTGCTGAATCCACGCTGCGGCGTTTTCTATGGTCACACCACCGGTAGGCATTAAAGGGATATGAGGTAAGGGGGCACGAACAGCTTTTAAATATGGTATCCCAAAAATATTTGCGGGAAACAGTTTGATGATATCGGCCCCCCACTCATATGCTTGTATTATTTCTGTTGGGGTCAATGCGCCCGAGAGTACGGGTTTGTTTAAGCAGTGTGCTTGTTGTATAATATTGGGATTTGTGGCGGGAGTTACAATATATTGTGCACCTGCTTGAACGGCGTCAATTACCATTTGTGGGGTGGTGACGGATCCTGCTCCTGCCAAGATATGTTCGTGTTGTGCTATTTTTTCAATTTCGCCCAATGCATTAGGTGTACCCATCGTCACTTCGATTGCTTTAATACCCCCTTTTGCTAATGCTAGTGCTGCTTTATACACGGATTTAGAGGAATGCAAGCGAATAATCGCTATAATTTTAGTTTCTAGTAAGGCAGATAGAATAGATGCTCGGTCCATAGGTGTTAGCGTTTTACAAAGCCTGAGATACTACCGGAAGCCAGCGCTAATAATTCCTGTTCTGTAGAAAAGTTAACATCGCCTTCCATGGTTTGGGTAACGGCAAAGGCGGCTGTGGCTACTTGTATGGTCTTTTGTAGGGGCCATTTTTTGATAATTCCGTGTAGAATGGTGGCAGCAAAGGCATCTCCTCCTCCCAATCGATCCATTATTTGGGTTGGTATGGGTTGGCTGATATACTTTTCTTTTCCCTGAATAATTATTCCGCCAAGTATATTCTGGGAAGCCGATTGTTGTAGCCGGAGGGTAAGGGCCATGTGTGAATAATGGCCTAAGTCATTAAACAGAGGAATGGTTTTTTCCGTTACAAGAATTAGGTCTTCGTAGGATGTTATGTTAGGCAGGCTTACGCCAAAAACATCAGAGGCTGCTCCAATATTAGCAAATAGGATGTCCACCTTTGGTAAAATACGTTCAAACGTTTTGCGCGCTTCCTGAGCTGACCAGAGTGTCCTTCTATAATTAAGGTCAAAAGCTATGTGTATTTTTTTCTTCCGAGCGATGGAAATGGCGTTGTCCATGTTTTGTTGGCATATTTCGGAAAGGGCTGGTGTGATTCCGGTGAGCACAAATAAGGAGGCCTCGCTAAGCGCGTGTTCCCAGATGGCGAGAGGTATCCGCATTTGCGATATCAGGGAATGATTCCGGTCGTAAGTAACGCGGGTTCCTCGGATAGATAGTCCGTGCTCGATAAAATAGGTACCCATGCGGCCATGATCCCATTGAATGTATTGAGTTTGAATGCCCAGTCGTTTTAGGAAAAAATCAGCTGATCGGCCCACGGGGTTGCGAGGGAATGCCGAAACCAAAGAAGTTGGATGCCCCAACAGGGATAATCCTGCTAGGATATTGGCTTCTGCTCCGGCAAATCCCATTTTAAGTTGATCGGTTTGTTCGAGTAAATAGCCATGCGTCAGTGGTGACAAACGCAGCATCATCTCGCCATACCCAGTGATTATTTTTGGGGTCATCAGAATGATTATTTCTAAATGGTATTGGAATATCCTAATACGATACTGGCTATGATCAGAATACCAAGCCCTATCAATAGTAAGCGAAATGGGCCCTTTGTATCTTTCCATTCGTCTGCACGGTAGGCCCAAATGTTGCTGATGATCAAAGACAGCCCAAGAAGCATGGGCCAACCAATAACAGGACCCAGTTCTCCCATTAGAGCAGATCCTTGGCCGTAAATTCCTAGGGCAGCGAACCAGCACAACCCAGCAATTATGGACCACTGGTAAGCTTTACCGGCTTGCTTTACCTTAAACGACCCCCAACTCTTGTTCTTGAATAATAGGAAAATGGCATAGCCAGCATTCATGGCATAAGCACCTAAGAGCACTACAACCCAGGCTGCCAAACTACTGTTACGTGTAATTACCCCGGATGCTTCTGCTGTTTTGGCAATGGGGGTAGCATTTGCAAATCCAACATTGAGCAAAGCGGATAAAAGGCCGCAAACCACCGCGATTAGAATTCCTTTAGATATGTTTTTGGAGGTATCTTCTTGAGCAGATTGGCGATCGCGGTCAATCCCAGCTTTTGCCGTAATAGCAACTCCAACCAGCATGAGAGTTACACCACCTAATACGTAAAAAAAGGATGGATTTTGTATTGCATTTTCCATTTGAAAGAAAGGAATTAAAGAACCTGCAGAAGCAGCTAAGCCCATTACAATACCCATCGTTAGGGACAAACCAATATAAGGTACACTCACGCCAAATAATATACCTCCCACACCCCATAAAAAACCAAAAAGCATACCTAATTTTATAGCGCTTGCTGGCGCTTCATCAATGATTCCAAACAAGTCTGGCACAGCAATTAGCGCCCACGTCAGCGGGAAAATTATCATGGCAACAGTAGCATGAACCAACCACCAGGCTTCCCATTTAAGGGGTGTCATATATTTCATGCCTAACCCAAAGCTACCTTGAAAAATACTGGCAAAAATAACGAGCAAGAAAGGTAAAAAAGAGTTCATATTACTTGGTTTATATTCGGTTGTTAAAGGGTAACGGTAACTCGTTTTTTGACGAGGTAATCATCAAGCGCAAGGTGTGAACAGTCATGACCTATACCACTATTCTTTATGCCTCCGTGTGGCAGATAAATGGCATATTTCACACCATTTATCTGGACTTCTCCAAATTGTAAGTCTCGGGAGAAACGTTCAACGCGTTTATGATCATTTGTAAAAAGGTAGGAAGCCAATCCATATTCCGTATCATTTGCCATATCAATAACTTTTTGCTCTGACTGGAATTTAACAAAGCCAGCAATAGGACCAAAAATTTCTTCAGTATAAATACGCATATTAGGGGTTACTTCTGACAGAACGGTAGGTTCAAACCAATACCCCTTGTCGAATCCTTCCGGAATACGACCACCAGTTTGTAACGTAGCCCCTTGAGCGATAGCATTTTCCACCAGACCAACCATTCGCTGTTGGGCGGCCCGACTGACTAAAGGCCCCATATCGGGATTTTTGTTTTTCCCAAAGCCCAACTGGAGTGCTTTGGCTCTTTGAACGTAAGCCTCTATAAATATTTTGTAGATCGGTTCCTGAATAAAAAAACGATTCGCAGCCACGCAGATCTGCCCTGTATTGCCATATTTTATGCCTATGGCCAGATCGAGCGCCGCTTCAATATCGGCATCTGCGAAAACTATAAAAGGGGCATTTCCACCTAGCTCCATGCTCAGTTTTTTGATTGAGGTCGCGCTATCAGAAATCACCCTTTGGGCAGTGCGGGTAGAACCTATCATGGTAATAACACTGGGTATTTGGCTTTTTGAAAGGGTTGTAGCTACAATTTCAGGCAGCCCACAAAGGATATTAATTACACCGGGAGGAAACTGAATATCATTCAATATTTGCCCTAGTAGATAGGCTGAGACAGGCGATATTTCAGAGGGTTTCAAAATAAGGCTACAACCTGCTGCTAATGCAGGGCCGATTTTAAATCCGGCATTGAGTAAAGGGAAGTTCCAAGCCAAATAAGCTACAGCTACTCCTGCTGGTTGCTGCACAATTTTGTGGTGATGGGTATTCTCATAGTCTGGAATCTGCTCTTCGCGTAAATTTTTCATAGCTGAAGGGTACCATTCCAAGCCGTTGGCAAGAGCTTCAATGTCCTCATAGGAACCGGCGTAGGTTTTCCCCATTTCGTGGATAATGGCTTGCCGAAGGAGATCTTCATTTTCCAAAATGGCTGAACGGAGGCGTTGCATCCAGTCGGACCTTTCAGCTAAAGACAGAGCAGACCATTGTTTAAAGCCTTTTTTTGCCGATTTAAGTGCCCGCTCAGCATCTGCTTGGTCAGCCCAGGCGATAGTGGCAATAGGTTCTTCGTTGGCAGGGCAGATAACGGTGTGGCGTGCATGATTTACAGCATCGACCATTTGCCCGTCGAGATACATTTGTAAATATCCAAAATCCATAGCAGAAGCCTTTATGCGATTAAATTTGTTTACTACCTTTATATACTTTACTGGTGTGTGTTACTCTGAATTCGTGTAGTGCCTTTTCATTGACTTCTATACCTAAACCTGGGGATTGAGGGATATTAATATATCCATTTTCCATAAGAAGCGATGGACGAGTCAGTTGCTCACGAATAGCATTTTCAGTTCGATCATATTCAATATAAAAATCAGGTGGATAAAGCCTTCCGGGAGTAGGTTCTAAATTGGCAATGAAATGCAGGGCAGCATGAAAAGCAATACCAGTACCCCATGTGTGAGGAACAATTTCAACTCCGAAAGTACTTGCCAGTGTAGCAATTCGTTTGGCTTCGGTTAAGCCTCCAGAGGCACAAATATCAAGCTGTAAAATATCGAGACAATTGTTTTTTAGCAGCTCATAAAATCCAAACCTGAGGTATTCACACTCTCCACCGGCAATGGGAATGGATGTTTTTTCCCGTAACTGCTTGTATTGGTGGTAGTATTCAGGTGAAACGGGTTCCTCAAACCAACTTATATTATAAGGTTCTGCCATTTTAGCCAGTTGCAAAGCCTCTCGGAGGGAGTAAGCATGATTGGCATCAATCATTAGCGGGGTGTCCCCAATTGCATTGCGTACATGCTTTATGTGTTGAATATCTTTTTCAATGGATAACCCAACTTTCATTTTAATAGCGCGAAAACCTTGTTTAACATAATCTCTTGCCTCTTCCGCAAGCCTTTTGGGTAAACAGTTCTCTTTAGAGAAATAAAGTCCTGTTGCATAAGGCACAACCCTTTTCCGAAGCTGACCGCCCAATAACACACTAACAGGTAGGTTCAGATACTTGCCCTTGATATCCCATAGTGCAATGTCAAGTGCACTAATTGATGCTGTTAAAACACCCCGGCGCGCAAAATCTAAGGACTTACGATATAAGTCAAACCATAATGTTTCGTTTTGAATGGGGTTTTTTCCAATTAAATTGGGCGTTAAATGTTTAATGCCTGATTGAATAATATCTGCTGGGCCATAACCTTCACCCCAACCCACAAGACCATCATCAGTAGTTATTTTAACAATACAAATTCGTCTCTCACTGTAGCTCCATTGAGAAAAGAAAAAACTTCCATTGAGGTGGTGAGAAAGAATATATGTTTCTACTTGGGCTATTTTCATTCTATTGCATTTATAGTTACAATTAGAAAGCGGAATCGATCAAAAGAGTGCTACATCCCCGCTTAAAACAAAAATAAAACGCTAAGCAGAGTAAGAACAGCAAGTAATTAACTTATATTGACCGAATTTTAACTGTTCAGTAGAGCATTTTAAGTCATGGAAATAATTGGGTTATGAGACATCTTGTTGGTGAATGGATCTATAAGTAGCACGATATTCAGAGGGGGATTTGTGGTTGTAGCTTTTGAATACTCGATTAAAATTGGTTAGGGAATTGAAACCCACTTCGTAGCAGATTTGCTTGATATTTTTTTCACCATTAATTAGCAACTGACAGGATTTTCCAACCCGAAATTCATTGAGGAACTGGAAAAATGTTTTGTTGATTCTGTTTTTAAAAAAACGGCAAAAAGCTGGTGGAGTCATAAATGCAACACCCGCAATCTCTTCGAGCGTAATGTTTCTATCATAGTTATTGAAAACATAATTGA
>CACLQQ010000076.1 GCA_902609095.1 uncultured Bacteroidota bacterium
TAAAGGAAAATCATAGGAACGCTGCCAGTATCAATACATTCTTAGATACGATTGCATACAGGATAGAAAATAAATGTAGGACCACGCTAATGGATGGTAGCCTATCTATCCATAACATGAAAATATTCATAGATGATTTATTAGGTAAAAAGTCTATTGATTTCTGGGGTATACTTGATATGATCACAAAACAAAAGGAAGCTATGACTACTTCAAGTGATCGTAATCACAATGGTGGGCAGGAATTCTGCCTGGATTTATTGGAACCGAGAGAGCCAATGATAAAGGGTTTTTCGCTTTTTCGAATTTATCTACGGGATGGATAAATGCCGGAGATAATAAATACGTGGACGGATATGTTAAAAATTATGGTCCAGGTCCTTTTAATTTTCCAATTGGAGATGATAATAGGTTTCGTCTTATAGCCATATCTGGTTCTTCAGATTCCAGAGCAGCATATTTCAATGTGGATCCATGATCTGCTAAAATAATTAGCGTATTGGGTGAACAATTAGATGCATTACCTATGGATGGGCTGTTTACAAAAACTGATAAAGGACGTTCTCTCAATTTTATAAGTGACAGGGAATACTGGTATATTGATGGCATCGTCCCAACAAGAATAACATTAACATGGAACGTTAATAGTCAAATTGGAGCTCTCACTAATTATGACCTCAAGAAGCTGAATATTGTTGTTTGGGGTGACTCTAAATGGGTACATATTCCTTTAAATGTTGATACTGTCTATCTCAATAATAACAATAGTTTGCCTATATATAATGCTGGTATAAGTACAACAGCCATAGGCTCCATTACGACAATAGATAATATAGTACCAGATGATTATTTGGCTTAGACTTTTGCTTCTGTCGGATTAGCATTGATAGGTGATTTTGTCTGGTAGGATATGAACCGAAATGGAATACAAGAGCCCAATGAACCGCCAATGGCCAATGTGTTAGTTGAATTGTATGAGTCTAATGGGAACTATTTGACTTACACTACTACTGATGCTACAGGTAGGTATTATGTCGAAGGAGTAGAGCCACAGGATAATATTATATTAAGTTTAATAGCCCCCTTCTGGTTTTAAGCCTACATTGGCTGGACAAGGAGTATTGAGCCAAAACAGTGATATCACCTTTTCAGGCTTTACATCAATTATTAATTTAGAGGCAAACCAAGTGGAATTTAGTATAGATGGAGGTTTTTATACTAATGATTCTATAGGTAATTCTGTTTGGATTGATGATGGAGATGGTATTAAAGAAGATGGAGAGCCTGGATCAGAGGATGTAGTTGTGGAACTGTTAAATGGAAATTTTGAAGTGCAGGCTTCTACTATTTCTGCTGCAGATGGTAACTACACATTCACAAATCTTCCTCCAGGGGAGTATATAGTTAGATTCGTATTACCTACAGGATATGATTTTAGTCCAGTTAATAGCACCTTAGATGATACTATTGATAGTGATGCTGATCCTGAAACTGGTATGACAGAGTCAATTTTCTTATTAGTTGGTCGGGATATTATGTGTTTTGAAGCAGGATTGTCAGCACCTTGTCAGTACTCTGTAACAATCGATTTTAGAGATCCTTTCTATGGGCTGGATGATAGAACAATTAGTGTGAGTATCGAGGGGGAGTCCGGTCATTATAATTATCTATGAAGTACGGGTTCTATCACACCAATGTTAGAAAATCTAGAGCCTGGTATTTATACCTTAATCATCAATGATAGTGTAAACTGCTCAAGGACATTTGAATTGGAACTAAATTATCAAGGAATTTGTGAACCAATATGTGGTGAAATCGAAGCTAATGTTTTCATCGAAGGGTCATATAATCAAGAAACTGACCAAATGTATACATTGCTCAATAACCTGGGCTATCTGCCAGGACAAAGACCTATTACATTTTTTGGGAAATATACAGATGCTGGGCAACCGTATAATAAGGAGCCATGGTATTACTATGGAGTAGAGGGATTGATCTATGAGGCAAGACTAAATCAGATAATAATGAAGACTATCCAATGGAGTCTGTGGACTGGGTATTAGTTAGTCTTAGAGAAGATAAAGTTATATAATACGAGACCTTTACTCGAGCAGGATTATTAAAGAAAGACGGGTCTATTAAATTCATGAAAGATGACTGCTGTATTTTAGATCCTCGCAATAGCTACTATATAGTTGTCGAACATCGGAATCACTTGATTGTGATGTCTCCAAATCCAGTCCCTGTTAGAGAACGAAAAATATCCTTCGTTTTCAGAACTCAGAATTCGTATACCCCATTATTTGGCTATGGACAGAAAGAAATAAAAAATGGTGTATTCGCGATGTATGCTGCAAATGGAGATCAGTATTTAAATGGTGAATCTTCAGTAGATATAAACATAGCCGATTTAACCGAGTGGCTTAAGGAAAACGGCTTCCACAATATTTGTTACTTTATGTACTTTGACCTTAACGGTGATGCTAACGCACAAGATAAAGGATCATACCTCGAGAACATTGGCATCTTTACCGATGTCTTGAAAGAGTAATTGTTTTTTTGATTATATCACGCTGTAATCGAGGGCTCAATAAAGATTGAGCCCTTTTTTTATTTCAGGAACTTTTAAGCATACATTTGAGGTGATATGATCCGATATATCATCACAATTTTTTTAGGAAGTTTGATGAGTTCAACTCTTTATGCACAATTTCCTAATGGCACTACTGGAGATTTTAGTTCAGGAAGGGTTAATACTCTCAATACCAACAATACGGCTTTAGATAGCTTAGAACGACCTGCTCTAAAGATTATCAAGAAGAATTTACAAGTTCGAAACATATCTGATATACTCGATACCAACTATGTTAATGCTCATATTGTAGAGCCATTTTATAAGAACCCATACTATAATTTAAACTTAGGTTCTGAGAACTCTGCCTCACAATCTATTCCTATAACTTATTATAACGAAATCGGCCTTGATTTGGGTCATAACCAGTACAGACCTACCACTGATTTATATGACCCATATGAGTACATAGATGTGAGTCGCAGTTACTGGGGTGTTCATTATGGTAAAGGAGTAACAATAAATTCTGATAATCTCGAAGTCAACTTTTATAGAAAGTTTGCAAGAGGATTTATTCTGAATTTTGATTATGAGACCCATTCTGATAACAGCTGGAGATTAAATCAAGCCAATAGCAATAAGCGGATAGAATTAAAGCTTATTCAAGAAAATCTAAATTCAGATCGTACATCTTATTTCTTTTTTCAAAATATAGGAATTGATGAAACTCATTCGCGAACTTTATTGGAATCAGAAAATGCAGATTCGAGATGGTCTAATTTTATTTTGGAGTTCGGTAATAATATGACTTTAAAAGATAGCCTGGCCAATAATTCAGAACTGTCAATTCAAAACTCAATTAAGCTTGGCTCAAATCATTACAATTTTATTGATAACTCTGTTTCATCCACAGAATTAGAGATATTCTCACCTATTGAATTAACAACGGTCTCTCTCCGAAACCACTTGAAATCCACAGAATTTAGCAATCGATTAAGTCTTAGCAATGCTAACCACGATTTAGGAGCAGTTTTAAATTTAAATTCTAAAAGCAATCGAAATGGACAAGATACTATTAGACTTACTGAGTTAGTGGTAGGTGTCGATTATACGAAAAAAATAGAGTCAAGTCATGAATTTAACTCTTCACTAAAATTGGGCTTAATTGATATCTCAGGAGAGGTAGAAGCTAAGGTAAATATTAAAAGAGAAAGCAAGAATCTGCCTGTTGATGTCAATATTTCTTTAGGTAGGTTGAATCCATCGCTATTTTACCAGCGGCAAACAGTTAATGGAGAGACACTTTGGGATAATTTATTTAATAAGTCGACTTATTTAAATGGTTCGGTCAAATCAAAGTTATACGACATTGATTTAGGCTTGAGAGTAGACCGTGTAATTAATGGTGTCTTTATAGGTTTAGAGGGTGCCCCAATTCAGGTCAATAGTGGAGTCAATAGTCTAATATTTAGTGCAGCGAAGGAGCTTAATTTTAAATTTATCTCGAGCTCGCATAGACTCATTTATAACTACGTGAATAATGATGTAATCCTCAGTCCTCTACTCCAGCTAAATGGTAATGTCAATACTGGTACATTTATCAAAAAGTATAATGCTGATATAGAGATAGGTTTTGATTATTACCTGATGCCTTCATATCAGATGCCGAGCTTTCATCCAGTTTTCGGGAAGTTCTATAATAATAACTCTAATGCGAATAGTGGAAACATAATAGTCTTAAACCCGTTTTTAACAGTTGGCATTGATAGTTTTCTATTTTTTATCAAGTCAAATAATGCCGGCGCGACACTTAGCTCTGTAAATGTCACACCGTTAAACGGTTATCCACTCTATAATTATAGGGTAGTATTTGGTATTAAATGGAGATTGCTGGACTAATCTTCAGCAGCTAATATTGCCTGAGGATTAATGCCTGTCATGCTATATCCGCCATCATGAAATAGGTTTTGCATTGTTACCATTCTACTTAGATCTGAAAACATGAAGACACAATAATCAGCACATTGTTCCGCATTAGCATTACCAAGTGGTGAAGTCTGTTCTGCGAAGTCTACAAATGTATTAAAGCCTTTGATTCCTTCTCCTGCAGTAGTCATGGTCGGAGATTGTGAAATCGTATTGACTCTAACTTTACTTTTGACTCCAAAGTGATATCCAAAACTACGAGCAAATGATTCTAATAATGCTTTTGATTCAGCCATTTCACCATAGAATGAGAATGTCCTTTGAGCCGCAATATAAGAAAGCGCTAAAATCGATCCCCATTCTGCCATGGCATCCTTATTATATGCACACTGCATGATACGGTGAAAAGACATGGCCGATATATCAAAGGTTTTCTGCATCCAATTATGATTTGTCTCAGTATAGGATTTTCCTTTTCTAACATTTATGGACATGCCTATAGAATGAAGGATGAAGTCGAGCTTACCACCAAGTATTTCCATAGATTTATCTATGAGATCGGCTATATCCTTATCATTTGTGGCATCAGCAGGAATGACTTCTGCGCCAACCTTAGCCGCCATCTCTTTTAGCTGTCCGAAACGAATAGCAGCTGGTGTATTGGTCAGAGTTATTTTTGCACCCTGATCAATACATTTTTGGGCAACTTTCCATGCTATTGACTTTTCATCTAATGCTCCAAAAATAATTCCTCTTTTACCTTGTAATAGATTGTTACTCATGATTAAGTTATTTGTTAGTTTATTCAGCTTTCATCTGTGGGAAAAACAATACGTCCTGAATAGAAGTAGAGTTGGTCATGATCATCGCCAATCTGTCCATCCCTATTCCAACTCCTGCTGTTGGAGGCATACCATATTCTAAGGCTCTTAAGAAGTCTTCATCTAGCATCATGGCCTCGTCATCGCCTCTTTTTCCAAGTTTTATTTGATCTTCGAAGCGTTCTCTTTGATCTATTGGATCATTTAACTCTGAGAATGCATTACTTATCTCTTTTCCATTACAGATTGCCTCGAAACGTTCAACTAATCCTTCTTTAGTTCGATGTTTTTTAGCTAGCGGGGACATCTCGATAGGGTAGTCTGTAATGAATGTAGGTTGAATGAGATATGGTTCACATTTCTCTCCAAAAATATCATCGATAATTTTTCCTTTACCTAAGTTGGTGTCAACATAAACATCCATATCTTTTGCAGCTGCTCTCAATTCTTCTTCATTCATTCCAGAGATATCGACACCTGTGAATTCCTCAATGGCGCCATAAATAGTGTATCTCTCCCAAGGTCGCTGAAAATTAATAAGATTATCACCAACTTGAACCTCTGTTGAGCCAGTTACGTCGATAGCAACTTTCTCAATCATCTCTTCTACTAAATTCATCATCCATTCGTAATCCTTGTAGGCCACATAGAGTTCGATCTGTGTAAATTCTGGATTATGAAACCTACTCATACCTTCATTTCTGAAATCCTTTGAAAACTCATAGACCCCGTCAAAGCCGCCAACTATAAGTCTCTTAAGATATAACTCGTTAGCAATCCGCATATAGAGCGTCATGTCAAGAGTATTATGATGAGTCTTAAACGGCCTAGCCGCAGCACCTCCATAAAGTGGTTGTAATACTGGTGTTTCTACTTCGAGGTATCCTTTAGCATTTAGGAATTCCCTTATACTATTGTACATTTTAGTCCTCTTAATGAACGTTTCCTTAACCCAAGGATTAACGACTAAATCTGCATATCGCTGGCGATATCTGAATTCAGGGTCAGTTACGGCATCATGAACGTTTCCTTCTGCATCGGTTTTGACGATGGGTAGAGGTTTTAAAGATTTACTTAGTACAGTTAATTCTTGAACATGAATAGTTGTCTCTCCGGTCTTGGTATGGAACACAAAACCTTTGATTCCAATGAAGTCACCAATATCGAGTAGCTTCTTGAACATGGTATTATACATCGTCTTGTCCTCATTAGGACAAATATCATCACGACTTACATAGAACTGCACTCTCCCTGAGCTATCTTGTAATTCAGCAAATGAGGCTTTACCCATTATTCGCTTCATCATTAGCCTTCCGGCGAGGCTTACCTCAGTATATTGATCTTTGGTCTCCTTATTAAAGCCGATCTTGATTTCTGCTGCGGAATGACTAATTAGGTACTCATCTCCTGGATAGGGATTTACGCCTGCTTCTTTTAGTTTTTTTAAATTTTCTCGTCTTATGATTTCCTGTTCACTCAACTGCATTGGTACAATTTGGCTGCAAAATTAGCTGAATATTTAATTTATTTGATTAGAGAAGTGGTATTACGTAGAATGTATTAGTCTTGAGATAGGGGTTAAATGTAAAAGGCTTGTCATTACTGTAACGCACGATCTCAATTAACATGAAAAAGTTAAAACTTAGTTACACGGTACTGCTGTGCCTTATAGCCAGTACAGCTTTTCTTCAAACTTTCAAATCAATCGATGTCCTTAGTTGGGACATTCAAGTAGGACTCAATGGATCTACATCCGGAGGAACAACATGGGAAGCAAGTGGCAACGCCGCTAATGATTGCGACGGAGATGGATTCTATGGACTCTAAAATGGAGCTTTCGTTATCAATGGATGGGAAGGTTCATGTGGATGTGATTGTAGACCAGATGATCCCAGTTTAAATTTTGGGCGAAATGACATTCAAATGGATATTGTGATGGCTCCTGGCTTGATAGGTTCAGACTGTTCTGTAAGAATTCAGATTCCTGTAAGTGCTTCGCCAACATTGGAGTGTGGTACAAACGATGACCAGGATCCCGAAGACGTATCAGTTGACCAGTGTATGGAGGACTTAGGCTCATGGGCAGGGACAGACTTTATGATTATTACTTATAACGTATTGAAAAGTGATGCCTCAAGAGAGGTAGTTACAGAACGCATATGTGGTAATACTGGAACAGGTCTAATAAAAAGAACATTTGATGATGCTAAGTTCATTCAGCTTACGATTCAAGGGGGCACCCAATAGGTTGATGAGTTTTATGAAATAGGCGATATAGTTATCGATGGAGTGCTTAAGGAGTTAACTGCTTTAAGCATTTTTTCCATTAACCTTCCAAATGGATTTATCTTTGAGAATTCATTTTTGCCGTTAATTCTGCAAACTAATGCTGATCTTAACTTTGATTTTATTTGGATGGAACCTAACGGATTTATTTCTACAGACGCTATCGATAAAGTTTCTTCCCTAGACCCTAATATGTCTGATTTAAATAGTGTCCAAGTTGCTGATAGCGACGGATGTGTTTCTACAGGAGAAACAAACATATTAGTTAGGTCTGCTGTAGATGCTGAGTGTACATAAAGTCCAGAGTTTAATTTGTTTGGCATCATATGTTCTGACCAAGAATTACCATCGGTTTCAGATAATGGTATTCCTGGCTCATGGAGTCCAGGCAGTGATTTGGATGCGTACGCAGGTCAAACGTTATTTTTTTACGTTTCAACCAACAGATCCTGCTCTTTCTGCGTTTCAAATTACTTTAGAAGTAGATGATTTAGATAGACTTCAGGATTTTGCGATCCAATCAGATCCAACGCCTGTATTTTGTAATGTTTCATCTACTCGATATGATCTGATTGATATATTTCAGATGAATTTAGACTTGAGCTAAACCGTGAACGGAGGAGACGATATATTTTTCTTCATCGATAATAATGAAACGGTTCAACTGGTAGAAGCCCAAATGAGAAGTATTAGCTTTGAAGGTATCACTCCTGGAATAAAATCGTTCTTTATTGATGCCGTAAGTCCTTGTGGAGAGTTTAATCAATTGAGCTTTAATTTTATTGTTTTGGGCGACACTGATCCGATAGTAATCGATACCACCTTGTGTGTAGGGGAGCCTTTTTCATATTTAGGGACCCTGTAACGCAAGATACTTTGATAAATAGCAGCGAATGTGGAGGGGGAATAGAGATCAATATAACTCGCCAAGGACCAAGACAAAAAACCTTTCCATTAGTAGGATCTTTTTGCATTACGGATAAGTTTTAGGTTTATGATACTGTTGATATGAACGGAAATCAAGTAGGATTGACTACTGGTTTCTACCCTGAATATGAAGATGCTAATGATACTATTTTTTCTCAATCTACTAATGCGTTATATACCTTACCATTTCCTACTTCTAATGGTTGTGATAGTTTAGTTCAGCTCGTATATACTTGGCCTTCGAGCGATAAAATAAAATATAAAATATTTGATTTATGTGCTAACAAGGACACCCCTGTACAAGCAGGAACCAGAGAATGGTTGGTCTCAGCACTAATCCATTTTATGAGGTGCGAATTAATTGTTTTAGCTCAGTTATAATAGATGCTAATATATTACCTGTAGAAATTGATTCTATAGTAAGTACATTTTGCGCAGATCAAGATACTCTTATTCAAGATTTTGATGGTCAAATGATTCTTTTCAATAAGGATAACCCTTCTGCTACTTTTTCGCTGAAGTCTATGCAAATGGCTGCTCAGAAAGTAAGGTCATTGAGGTGACTTTTATAGAGCCTGTAACATCAGCGGTGAATGAAACTATCTGTCTCGAGGAATCCGTTATTGTTGAAAACCAAGTTTTTACTTCTAATACCATCAATCAAGAGGTTGTATTAAGTAGACAAAGTTCGTCGGGATGTGATAGTATCGTTGTGTTTAATATTGAAGTAATAGATGCTCAGATAGCACAAGCTAATTTTACTTTTGTTGATACTGAAATTCAACTTTCTGCATCACATAATGGAGTTGTAGTTGTTTGGATAGGGCCGAATGGGTTTAACTCTACAGAAGAATCATCTTCTATTAATGAGCCAGGATTGTACACAGTATCAATAGAGGGGCCGAGTGGATGTATTTCTGATTTTTCAGAAACAATTACTCAGGATATTATTCCTCCATCTTTGAATCTTTTTGGAGGGGTAATTAATTATAATAATGGAGAATTAAGTTTAAGTTTTACCACTGACGGGACATTGTTAGAGTGGACTGGACTAAATGGATTTGTATCTGATGATATTTCTCCAACTATCATTATGCCTGGTACTTATACGGCTGAAGTTATTGGAGGTAATTGATGCATAAATTTAGAGTCTATAGAGGTAACTGAAGATATAGTATTGCCCGTAGGGACTATAATTCCAGGAGAAATAAGCTGTAATACTAATAACAGACATACTTTAGATATTTCTACCAACGATATTTTCGTGGCTTGGTCGGACCCAGATGGTTTTGTTTCAACAAATATCAATGCAGAGGTAAGCTCACCTGGCACCTATCAAGCTACAATACGAGGGTAAAATGGCTATGAAACAACAATTGATTTAGTGGTTGTTGAAGATGTCATACTTCCAATACTATCTGCCTATGATTTAATTGTTGATTGTAATACAACTTTGGTGAGTCTAATAGCTTCAAAAGATGGAACTGTTACTGATTGGACTGGTCCAGATGGATTTAGTTCTTCCGAGATCCAGCCGATAGTTGATAATGCTGGCTCTTATACTGTCACTGCGATTGGTGCTAACGAATGTGAATCAACGTTTATTATGGAGGTGACTGTTGATACAGGCGTAATCCAAGTTACAGCGCAAGACTTAGTTATTGATTGTAATATAACTGAGGTTGCACTAGCTGCAACTACATCAGGTACTGTCACTGATTGGACGGGTCCTGGAGGGTTCAATAGTTCAGATG
>CACLQQ010000077.1 GCA_902609095.1 uncultured Bacteroidota bacterium
GTTATAGCTAACAAGGCTGGAATCGCAACAGCACATCCAGCTGCGACTCAGATTGGGCTTGATATATTAAAAGCTGGAGGAAATGCTGTAGATGCTGCAATTGCTTCTCAGTTTGCATTGGCGGTATGTTATCCGGTTGCTGGTAATATTGGTGGTGGCGGCTTTATGGTCATCCGTAATGCCGATGGTACTAATGCAACATTAGACTTTAGAGAGATGGCTCCGTCGGCAGCTCATAAAGACATGTACCTTGACGAGAATGGAGATGTTATAAAGGGTCTAAGCACATACGGCCATTTGGCTTCAGGTGTTCCTGGTAGTGTGGCTGGTATGATCGAGGCATTTAATAAGTATAGCAAGCTAAAAGACTGGAGACAATTAGTACAACCTTCTGTAGATCTTGCAGACGAGGGTGTCGAACTTACTACACGTGAAGCTGATGCACTAAACAGGTACAAAGAACGCTTCCTCAAAGCTAATACGAGGCCAACTCGTTTTGTTAAAGATGGTGAATGGGCCAATGGAGAAATTTTATATCAACCTGAGCTAGCTAAAGTTCTTGAAGCAGTTCGTGATAGAGGTTTTGATGGATTTTATAAAGGCTGGGTCGCCGATAGCATCGTTGCAGAAATGGAACGGGGAGGTGGCATCGTAAGTTTAGATGATTTAGCCAACTATGAAGCCATTTGGAGAGAGCCTCTTATTGGTGAGTATAGAGGACACACTATAATATCAATGCCGCCACCGTCAAGTGGAGGGATAGCTTTGCAGCAACTATTAGGTAGTATAGAGTCCTATGACATAGGTTCTTATGGTCTACATAGCACTGAGGCAGTTCATTTAATGGTTGAAGCAGAACGTAGAGTTTTTGCGGATAGAGCAACTCACTTAGGGGATAGTGACTACTATGAAGTTCCTTTAAAGGGATTGATACAAGATGTTTATAATCAGGATCGCATGAAGTCTTTTGATGCTAATAAGGCATCAATTAGTACAGATATTAAGGCTGGAACTCCTAGTACTAATGAAAGTGATCAAACCACGCACTTTTCTATAGTTGATGAATATGGTAATGCTGTATCTCTTACAACTACCATTAATACTGGTTATGGCTCTAAAGTTGTTGTAGGAGGAGCTGGCTTCTTCTTGAATAATGAAATGGATGACTTTAGCTCAAAGCCCGGTATACCTAATTTCTTTGGTTTGATAGGAAATGAGGCAAATAGTATCCAGCCAGGCAAGAGGATGTTGAGCTCAATGACACCAACTATCGTTCTCGATCCTGGCGGAAACTTAAAAATCGTAGTTGGCACCCCTGGTGGCTCTACTATTATTACATCAGTCTTCCAAACCATAGTTAATATTGTTGACTTTAACATGAACGCCACAGAGGCTACTCAAGCATGTCGTTTTCATCATCAGTGGTTGCCAGACATGACGTTTTATGAGCCAGAATGCTTCAATGAACAGCTAATGAATCAACTGACTGATATGGGCCATAAACTAATGTCGAGAGCAGAACTTACTGGAGGAAACGGCCTGATTGGCAAGATTGAAACGATATTAATAAATGATGAAGGTAAATTAGAAGTAGCTGCAGATGGACGTGCTAACGATACGGCTATGGGATATTAGATTTGCAATATCAAGGATTAAATTTTATCAAATGGCTCGAAATATTATTGCGGTAATTATTGGGATCGTTGCAGCAGGGATAGCGACTTATTTTGTTCAGAGTGTGAGTGATAGACTATTCCCATTGCCTCCAGATTTAGATATAACAGATTTTGAGGCTATGAAAGCACATGTGGCTACCCTACCTCCATTAGCATTTGTTATTGTTTTAGTAGCCCACTTTGCTGGATCACTCTTTGGTGGAATGGTTGGAGCTAAAGTAGCGTCATCTCATCAGTTCAAAATAACTCTGTTTATTGGAGGTTTTATGATAGCTATGGGAATTCTAAACTTACTGACTATACCTCATCCCATATGGTTTATGGTTGCCGATATATTTATGTATTTGCCGGGAGCATATTTGGGTTTTAGGATATATCAGCGTCACTTTCCTAATCAAGCTGCGTGATATAGAATTTCATGGATTACATCTTTTAGTAATTCTCCTGGTTCATTTCTTCGATCGCCAACCCCTTTACTCTTTATGTCTGCGATTGAGATTACATTGATAATCTTTTTAATCTTGTCTTGTCGATACTTTGTTTTGGCAATGTGAAATTCTTTCAGAGTGAACTTTGGAACTTTCATCATTTGTGCCAGTCGATCATCATCATTAGTATTTGCTTGAGATAAGATCAAAAGTCTTTGAAAATGTGTAAACAGACTCGGCAATAACATCTGAATTGGATATTTTTTAATATTACTAACCAGATTATCTGTTATAAAAAATGCTTTAGGTTTATCAACATAACTTAGCGCCTTAAGTAATTCAAATATGTTATAATCTTTGCTTATCCCTACATATCGTTCAACATCAGTAGCATCAATCATTTTATCTGCCGCAAGGTTGAGCTCTATTTTCTCTACCTCATTAACTAATTTTTTCAAGTCATTACCTAAGTATTCACATAGTAATTGATTGGCTTGTGGACTAATCTTGCGAGACTTAGTCCGAAGAAAGTTGTTCAACCAAGCATTTAACTTGTAGTCTCTCACTGGTTCAGAATGAAACAATACGATATGCGGACTTTTCTTTGCCTTAGATATCCATGACATTCTGCCGTCTATCTTTTTATTAACATGAGATATAACTAAAAGCGTGTGTCTTACTGGGTTCTCGATATAATCACCTAATTGCTTGAGCTCCTTCATGTCTTGAGCTTCCTTAATGATAACAACCCTACGCTGGCTCATCATTGGAAACTGACGAGCTTCATTATGAACAGTTTTCATTTCTATATCGCGACCGTATACCACGACTTGGTTAAACGACTTTTCAGCATCGTTGAGTACATTTTGCTCAATTTCCTGAACTATCAGATCTATATAATAAGACTCTTCACCATGTAAAATATAAATAGGTTTAATTGTTCCACTTTTAAGCTCATTTAAAATTTGATCTGGATTAGTATAAATCATTGGAATCGATACTTATGATTTAGTAGCTACAAATATTAAATAACAATTTAATTTATTATACACAGAAATTATTAGATTATAAGTTCAGAACTATTTGGTTATAAAGCGATGTTGTATACTTCGATGTATCAATTACTAAGAAATACAGCCATGAACTTGGTATTCTTCCTGAGTAGCATATATGCTTTACACAGTCAAAAGAACTTGTCATGGGAAGTGCTTTCAGATGTAGAGTGGGCGGAGAAGTATGATAGCACCTCAGCAACTTCCTTGCCCACTGCCACTTTTGGCTCTTCATCTATGGAGTATAACAATAGAGAAGTTTATATCACTGGATATGTAATCCCTCTGGATGCCTTAGGAATCTCATTCGCTTTGTCTCGTAATAGTTATGCATCATGTTTCTTCTGTGGACAAGCAGGCCCCGAAACAGTTATGGACCTGATGGTTAAACCAGGCACAATTCCAAAAACCAAATACAACAACTACCCTCTCAAGTTTAAAGGAACTTTAATTCTAAAAAAAGTGAATCCAACTGGATTTAATTATCAGCTGGCCAATGCTCAATTCATATCTGGAAAATAAAACATACTTTTAATAAATAGATTTTTCGCAAGGATTAGTCTTAATAAGTATTAAGCAAAGCAACCAAACTATACATTGCAAGCGTCATTCGATTGTAATCAAATAAATAAAAATCATTTTTTTGATGTTATATAAATTCTATTAACATGAAACAACTTTACCTTTTACTCCATTTTTTAGCTTAGGCTTGGGTGCTCTAAAAAAGAAACTTTGTTCAGCTATAGTGGCGTTCGCTTGACTGGCGTTTGGGATGGTATTCATAACTCTATTGCTGACTCTGTAGACAACTTCAACTTAAACTGTGGCGGGTTTTTCACATTTAAAATAAATAACAGCTTCTTAATTGGATGGTAAGGATATAAAAGGTGTATTGATGATAATGGCCGAGAAATCAATATTGATGGTAATGACCTATTATTGGGCTATACCTTCCAAAGTGATGAGGTCATTCATCCTACACTATACCTGCAGATGGGATCAAGTGATCTGGAGGTATAGGGTATTGGCTCGGATAATGTATTTGTAGTACAACCGTCAATAGATGCAGAGATCAATGTTGCCTGTTTTTTCAGTATTGGCATAGACGGCGGATATCGATTTTTTAATAATTCTGATGTGCCTGCTATAGCGATAAAGGTTTTTCAGGACCCGTATTAGGCCTCAGGCTTAAGTTCGGATGGTCTTGGAATTAACCAAGAACGTAGAAAATTAAAAATTGAAGGAGTGACTTACGTCACTCCTTCAATTTTTAAGTGGACGTATTTAGCCATTAGTCGAAAACTACGCAATGGAACATACTTTGCCAATATCTTAATTCCATTTCCATGCTTTATCAACCATCATCATATGTACATCGATCCAATAAGTCAGATACAATCCTTTTTTATCTTTTGTTCAGGAGCAAATAATAGTTTACTTATCAGAACTCCAGTAGAAAAAAATAAATATGCCTCGATAGGGGCTACTATCTTCTTTACTGGTCTATTTGCTGCTATTGCTGCTGAGTACGCCTGCTATACCATTTTTGACAATGTGTATTCACCAATTATTATGGGATCGTTTTGGGGCTTACTCATATTCAATCTTGATAGATATATCGTTTCGACATTGGAGAGGAAAGATACACCCAAGAAGAATCTATGGGCAGCTTCATCCAGAATTCTATTGGCACTATTAATAGCCATAGTAATTACCAAACCTCTTGAACTAAAAATATTCGAAAATGAAATCGAATCAGAGTTGGTATTGATACAACGGGAGAAGTGTAAAACACAAGACAAGTTAACTCAGACCAGATATTTAGGGCGTATGGAATCCCTAAAAAACGATATAGAACTATGAAAAAATGAAATTGCTGTTAAAACTACTAAACGTGATGAACTGATCCCTATAGCAAATGCCAAGGCAGACGGCACAGGTGGCTCAATGAACAAGAACATAGGCCCAATCTATAAAGTCAAGAAAGCAGCTGCCGATCAAGCACAAAATGAACTTGAAATCTTAGAATCCGAAAACTTAGCACTTATCAGTACCAATCAAAAAAAGCTTGAGAGTTTGAATACGGAGATGGAATCTACACTCTCAGATTTAAAACGTGTTCAACTATCTGGTTTCGCAACTCGATTAGAGGGCTCAGAAAGAGCTGAGCAAAGAAGCGATGCCATATCATATGCGGTACTTTTTATAACATTACTGTTTATCGCTATCGAGTTGGCACCAATACTTACTAAACTCATGACCCCTAAAGGTCCATATGATCATGCATTAGCACATCACAAAGGATTATATACCTCAAAGTATGAGTCTCCATATGTCAAAGCAAAAATGCATAACAATAGTCAAAAAGAGTACTACAAAAAAGTCTACGATCACCGACGAAAAGAAGCAATTAAGGCAGAAAAGGAATTGTCTAATTATGCATTACAGAACAGAGTTTAAGAAATTAAGAAACGAGCAGACCTGTGGTGTGAATATTTGAAAGATAGACAAGTATTGAAGGTCTAACTCCTTCTTGAATAAAACGTCATACGGATACCATGCTTCGGCCGTAGAGTTATCAACGGCTGTGGCATGACATCTACGCTATCATCGAGTTCAAAATCAAAGTTCGCAAGTAAAGACCCTAAAGCCATTTGCATCTCTAACATGGCAAAGTGATTCCCTATGCATAAGCGTGGGCCTCCACCGAAGGGATAATAGGCATAGCTATGATGTTCATTAGATGCTTGTTCTGAAAAACGTTCAGGCTTGAATGCGTCTGGGTCGCTCCAGATTTTTGTGCTGCGATGTGTACCATAGACAAACATTCCTATGAGATCTCCTTTGTTGATATTCACATTTTTCACTCTGTCGTCATCGAGTGCTACCCTATCTAATATCCATGCAGGTGGATATAATCTCATTGCTTCTGACAGCACCATTTTAGTATAGTTGGCTGACATAAGGCTGCTCATAGACACACCTTGATTTTTTACTGTAGCATATTCTGACCTGATCCGTTGGAGTACTTGTTCATCTGCTTTAGACAATTCATACAGTGTCCAGGCTAATGAATTGGCCGTTGTTTCATGACCTGCTGTAAATAGAATAAGAGCTTCATCTAACAACTGCTTGCCAGACATTTTCTCACCAGTATCTTGATAAGTACTATTAATCAGCATATCGAGTAGGTCATCCTCATCACTTGGATTCGCCATCCTATCATTGATGATAGACCTTAGTATATCTTTTGTCTTTTCTGCCAGATGAAGTGCCCTTTTAGATGCGCCACTCAACTGACGCCACCAATTGAATATGGGCTGCCGAACCTCCTTAATGATATATTCCTGAAGTTCTGTGAAGATACCACCTAATTCGGTAATCTGATCCGGCGATATTCCAGTACTAAACAAGGACTTACAAACTATCCTTAGTGTCAGCTCCATCATCGCATCAGATATCTCCACATTTGCATTGACCTTTACTCGTCCAGCTAGATCAGTGATAAATAAATCCAGTTCTGATTTCATTGTTTGTACTAGACCCTTCATTTTAGACTTGTTGAAACCAGGTTGAATCATTCTTCTTTGTTGCAGCCAATAGGCGCCATTAGAAGTGAGTAATCCATTACCGATGTACTTGCCTAAGGATTCTGTTTGAATGGCTGACTTCTTATAATTTTTATGATTCTTTTGTAGTACATGCTGTATGACTTCTGGGTCGATAGTCATTATCAATTTGGCCCCATTTACTATCCTTGTAATATATGTCGGACCATACACTTCTATTGCTTCGTTAATAACAGGTATCGGATTATTAACGAAGTTCATCAGCCCCATTAAAGTTTTTAAACGAGGTACTGACTTTACTTCATAATGCTCAAAAAGCTTAACACTCATAGTTTAGTTCAACGATTGAATCGATACACTTTTATATTCTGGTGTACCTAACGTTCCTGTATTTAATGACGACACCGCTTCTCTAAATGGAGTCAAATAATCAAACCAGTAAACAAAAACATCGTTGACAAAAATATTATAAAATTCTCCTTCTCTTCTAATCGTTAATCGATTATCTCCCGATTGGAGCAAATTGAAATCCTCTCTCAAAAACATTAAACCCCATACCAGATTACCACTATCAATAGCAAACAAGCCTTCTCTTGTATACCCAACTCTAATCCTGTCATCATTCGATGAGCCCATAAATTGTACACCCACGAAGCCTTCACTTGTTCCAGAATTCATAACAATATCAATCTCAAAATCTCCTTGACTCAATCCTAAATAGGCTTCATCAAAAGTTTCTTGATTTTCAATTAGATCAACCTCTACTCTATCAAAAGCATAATTGATACTAGCTGATCTCGATGCCCAAGCTGGGATTGCAGTGTTGGTATTGGTAAAAAACTCTTGTCGATAGTACTCTAATCGAGAGCCGGCGTAATTAATAACTGCATTATCACCATCAGGAATAGGACTTCCTCTCATTCTACTAGCCCACTCTCCATTGGGCAATTTATCATTTCGATGAGGTCTGCTTAGCTCACAATGCCCTAACTCATGAAAAATCAATCCTTCCTTATCAAATTCAGATAAATCATCCCAAAAGAATTTTTCAATTTCTATCTGATGATTGCCTAAACAAACTCCACCCGACTCTTGATCAACAGCATCTCTAAACTGAATGGATAGACCAGTATCTGAAAAATCAATATCCTGGCCATACTTAGCCGCCTCAATTATAAACCGATCAACATAAGTTTGGAATTCTAACGGCACATCATAAACTGGTTCTTCCTCACCACAACCGGTAACAAACACGATGAACATTATTAAAACAAAAATGAATCTGAATGGGTGTATCATGAGCATTATAATTTCATAGAACATAACGCATCTAATGGTTAAAAAGCTCATTCAACAAAGAGATAAATTAACATATTAATAAGCAAGATCATTTCGCAAACATTAATTTTGAAAACCTTATTAATAGGGCCACCAATTAGAATAAAATTTCAAATATTCTTAACATAGATGACTATTATTAGGCAGATTTAAAAATTGCTTTGAATTAGTCATTTTTAAGAAAAAATTGACCTTATTAAGCGTTTTGCAAGGACAAACGATCATCAATCGACAATGAAAAAGGAAAGAAGAGAAATAAAAAAGTTATTGGTTGCCAATAGAGGAGAAATTGCCATAAGAGTGTTCCGTGCTGCATCTGAAATGGATATTAGAACGGTTGCTATATACACTTTTGAAGATCGTTATTCACTGCACAGATATAAAGCTGATGAAGCCTACCAAATTGGAGAAGAGTATGATCCCCTAAAGCCCTATTTGGACATATTCAAAATTATCAAAATTGCCAAGGATAATGGTGTTGATGCTATTCATCCAGGTTACGGCTTTTTATCAGAGAATGATGAATTTGCCGATGCCTGTGAAGCAGTAGGATTAATCTGGATTGGACCTAAGGGTTCTGTTATGAGATCATTAGGTGATAAGATATTGGCTAAACAGATTGCTGCAAGCGCAGGAGTTCCCATAGTCATAGCTAGTCCAGGAGCTATAGAAAATGAAAAAGACCTTAAGGCAGAAGCCAAAAGAATCGGGTATCCCGTAATGGTTAAGGCTGCTACAGGTGGCGGCGGCCGAGGCATGCGGATTGTTAGAGAAGAAAAAGATATAGTCAATGCCTTCAATGAGGCGTCAGGCGAAGCGCTGACAGCATTTGGAAATCCAGCTGTATTTGTTGAAAAATATATAGACAATCCAAAACATATCGAAGTTCAGATCATCGGTGATCTCTATGGAAATATGGTTCACTTATTTGAGCGAGATTGTAGTGTACAAAGGAGGCATCAGAAAGTGGTAGAAGTAGCTCCTGCAACTACTCTTAGAGATGAGACAAAGCGGAAGTTGTATCGGTACGCACTGGACATATGTGGTGAGTTAAATTATCAAAATGCGGGTACAGTTGAATTTTTAGTTGATGCTTACGAAAATATTTTCTTTATAGAAGTCAATACACGTATCCAGGTTGAGCATACCATAACGGAAGTTATTACAGGTATCGATATCGTCAAAGTACAAATCCTTATCGCAACAGGTATGGACTTGTTTGATGAAGAGATAGGAATTTTGAGTCAAGAGCATGTTCGATATAGAGGCGTCGCTATACAATGCCGAATCACTACTGAAGACCCATCAGAAAACTTCAAACCTGATTATGGCAGACTTGTGGCCTACAGAAGTGCCAGTGGATTTGGGATTAGATTGGATGCTGGTAACGCATATGCTGGGGCTAAAATATCTCCATTCTTTGATAGCATGTTGGTTAAGGTAACTGCATCTGGAAATAATATGGCAGCCGCTTCTGACCGATTACATCGAGCATTACGAGAATTTAGAATCAGAGGAGTAAAATCAAACATATCATTCTTATTGAACCTCCTTAAGGATGAAGAATTCAGATCCGGCAAAACAACTGTCAACTATATCAAAGAAAGAATCGATCTGACCTCCAAGAAGCCAAAATGGAGAGATAGAGGAACTAAGCTGTTGAGCTATCTCAGTGAAGTTATCGTCAATGGCAATCCAGATGTTAGGAAATTGGATACTGAGATTACCTTTGAAAAAGCTAAAGTCCCTGAAGATACTCACTTAGAATACCAAAACGGTACAAAACAATTGCTTACAGCTTTAGGGCCTGAAAAATTTGCAGTTTGGCTCAAGAACGAAAAGCAAATACATTTTACAGATACTACATTTAGAGATGCTCATCAATCTCTGTTAGCAACAAGAGTCAGAACTTACGACCTACTCAATGTTGCCGAATCTTATGCTAAGAAACATGGTCATGAACTGTTCTCCATGGAAGTCTGGGGAGGTGCTACATTTGATGTATCAATGAGATTCCTCAAGGAGTGCCCGTGGAAAAGACTTGAAAAACTAAGAGAAGCCATACCTAATACGCTATTGCA
>CACLQQ010000078.1 GCA_902609095.1 uncultured Bacteroidota bacterium
TCCTATGGCTAAGTTCTCCGTGGAGGTTCGAATCCTTCTCTCACAGCAATGTATTTACTTGAGTGAATATGATTTATTGTACAATACTGTGAGGTGATGAAACAGGTAGACGTGCCCTCTTGTCTCGGGGGTGGAGGATAGTGACAAACTTTAATTAGCTAAACTCTCCGTGGAGGTTCGAATCCTTCTCTCACAGCAGAATAATTGGCCCTTTTGATGAATGAATTGATTATCAGGGCTTTTTTGTTGGAGGCATGAAAATTGAATGCCTGAGACAACAACCTTTACAACTTAGTACAGTGTCATTCTATAATTTAGTTAGTCGCTATGATTTTGTGGGTTATTGAGAAGTCTTCCTGTTGTGTCATCAATTAGTAAATACCTGGTCCAGCTCCTGCTATATCCAGATTTTCGGAGAAGCTGCCTTGATATTCTCCCAGATTCCTGTTCAGGACTAACTGTCCATTATCACTGTAGGCCCTAATCAGTGTAATTCCTCTTTCTGGAAGCTCAAAGTTCAAAGTAAACATTCCAACACTTGGATTGGGGAATACTTTGACAGCTTCAATTCTTAGATTATCGATTCGAGGCATCTCAAGCCCAGTATCCTTAATTGTTTTTTCTAATTCATCCGTATTCATATCAATCACTTGAGCTTTCATATCAACTATATCCATCCCTTTTGATTCACTCTTCTCATCCCATGTTTGAGTCCAGTCCCAATCGTTGTCCCACGACCAGTTAGAATTGTGTGCAGAGCTCTCAGGTCTAATTGGACCACTAAATGTTAGTTTTTCATCATTGCGCCATACTCTAACCTTGATTTTATCTCCAGCCCTTCTATTGTCAATAGCAGCCGCAGATCACGCCAATCTACAATTGGGTAATTATCTATTTCAGTAACTATGTCGCCATCGAGCATACTGATATTTTCGGTAGTAGAATTAGTGCTGACGTTTACGATAACTCCAGTAATATTATAGTTGCGGTCTTGAGATTCATGTACTCCTAACAAAGGATTCTCATCCTTTGATCTCTCGTAACCAACATTATCTTCATTTGAACCTAAAACAGCTCGTCGTTTCATTTCCATTCCACGACGGATATAGTATATAATGACTTCATCTCCAGGTTCCGATCGTTTCATCACTTGGCCGAGACTCATATCACCATTCAAGTCGTAGTCGCCGATTCTATAGATACAATCAAACGGCTCCAATCCGATCAAGTCTGCGGCAGTTCCAGGTATGACGTGGGTCAGATATGCCCCATGCGGCATATCAAAATTGAGTTTGTCAGCTTTTCTTTGTGTCACACGATTCGATGTGATCCCGAGATAGGCATAAGGTGTATCCTGCGCCATCATAAGGACTGGCATCAGAAGGATAAATTTTAGAAGGAATAAATTTTTCATAGTCTATTGATGTTATCTATGTCATTTAATTACTATTATATATAGGAATTTGTATCAATTGGATTTCAGATTATTCAAAATGTTCAGTTGTGTTCGCACCAGATTAAACTTGTAAGCTTGCAAGGCGTATGAGGTGTTTGCTGGGTTAAGTCTGATGTTGTTTAGGGGACAGATTGTTATCGTGTTTATTATGCTGACCTTTGATTAGATGATATGTGTTATTGATGTGAACACCAATAATTGAGAGAACGCAAATCTTTTCCATTGCATCACTTATTATTTTTGTATTAACACAGTCTAGATCTGGCAGTAATGGAATGAAAAAATGGTAAAAAATATTATAAAGTTATTTGTGATGATGGTGTCGTGCTTAAGTCTGTCTGCCCAAACCATCTCAGGTACCTTATCGCAACTCACCAATCAGGAGATTAGATTAGAGGGTGTTAATGGTTTCAAACCCTATCTGATTTCTGCTGACAATATAGATGCTCAGGCCAACGTTCAATTGGATTATACTGCAGCAGATTGTGGAGTTAGATATCTGGTGTCGGCAGATGGTAAACGATTGCTTGTGATCCTGAGTGGAGCAGATATCAGAATTGTGGGAGAAGAATTAAGCTCAATGGATAGGATACAAATTGAGGAAGGGCAAGGAAATCAGTGCTCAGAAAAATATGCTCGAGAATATCCTCGAAGAGAACAGATATTAAGTGCGTGGATATCTACAGCAGGCCTACTAAAGCGATTTACTTTTTTGGTTGTATGATCTTCCAAGACAAGCCATCGAGACTGAAATAGGACGTATAAGACTTATAGGGTATTGATTTTTTAGGAGGCCTGAATCCTGAGAGCTATGTAAGCTGGTATTTACCTATGCGTAAGTTAGTCAGTTCTGTGGCTATGATTGCTCAGTACCCCACAGAAGAAATATCTGCTACAATGACAGCATTCAGGAATCTGGATTACACTGATAATAGACTCTACAAAAGAGGATTACTCAAAGAGGTCATAGAAAGTCATTATCGGCTTATCGAAAACAGTGGGCGGTCACTGGATTCGGTGTTTATTGAAATAAATATCTCTACCGATCTGATGATGAAAAATCTGAGGAGTAATGAGAAAAAATTGAATGAAATAACGGAATACTTATTTTGCTATCTTGAACAACATAGCCTGTATAAGGCATCAGAATACTTAGCGCTGAAAGTATTAACTCAAATAGTTGCACAATACATGATGACCTATGCAAACAATTAGAGTCCTATCGAGTCATGAAAAAGGGTAATGTTGCTCCTAACATACTATTTGAGGGAGATGTTATAATGCCTGGATATGAATCTGGCAATGCTCCCCAAAAACTTTCGGATATAGGTAGTAGCTACACGCTCATTGTTATGCGCAAGCTGGTGTGCCCGGCGTACGGAGGAAATAAGCCAAATACTGCCGCTCTACGATAAATGGATCTCAAACGGTATAGATGTTATTTTTGAATCCTTGGATGTCGAGAAAGAAGTATTCAAAGCTTTTACCAGCATATTACCTTTCATAATTATGTGTGATTATCAGCAATTGTATAATAATATGGTACAAGACTTTCATGCTTTTGCCACACCTACAATGTTCTTATTAGATAACCAAAGAAAAATTCTCCTGCGGCCTAATTCTGTACAACAGATGGATTCTTGGGTAGATTGGCATATACAAGAAGGGCTTAATAGGTAAGTTGAATACATCTGAGATACGAAATGAGTGAATTCTAAATCGCCTGAGCATTAAAATATAGAGGCGCCTGTATTCTGCAAGTTGTATTGCTCAAGTGTGATTCTACTGAGCCACTAAAAGACTGAGGAGTTCATTAAAATCCAAATAAGTAATGAGGTGTTCAAACAGGTCGTCAATTTGTATTAGAGTAGATATTACTCATTGGAATACAGAAGCACCTTAATCCAATCGATAATAGGAGATTCATAGGACAGAGGTGCACGGCCCTACATATGCGCATCTACCATAACGGACAATAGTCTGAATAGAGTAATCACCCTTACCAAATACTCCTCCACTAGGTGAATTACACAAAAAATAAAACATGAGAATGGTAGCGCATTATATGCCTGCAGTTTTGATTGCCTTATTATTAACGCAATATCCTAAGGTTTAGCTCCCTATGTTTCTCAGGCCTGAGTAATTCATGAGAAATGTTCTTGAATGGCAGCAAGTAAATTGTGCATAGCACTTTGAATTGACTTGATAATGCCCATTTGTCAGTGGATTGGCTGTCTGAAGTAAGCGGAAAATTTAGCCTATGAGTTATTGGTTTAAACTTCTCATTCTTATCTCGCCGCTGTATAAACAGTAGATCATGGGTTTATATATTGTTGTCTGGCTTTGTTTTAATAAGACATTTAGGGCTGGGGCAATTATTAGCATAATAATTGAGATCAGATTTGCTACAGACTCCTAGATAATCTCCCTCCCAATCGTCTATATCAATGATCAGTTGAAAATGTAAATGTGGAGGCCAGCCACCATTTGTGGTACGATCCCCGATGGTGGCGATTAGAGTGCCTGACTCGATTATTTGGTTCAGCTTCCATGAGTCATGATATTCTTCACTCAGATGGCCATATAGTGTATAGAATGTTGTGTCCTCATATTCATGCCGCAGTATTAAGGTGTAGCCATAATCTAAATGTTGGTCATTATAAGCATAACTATGAATTTTACCCGAAATAGGAGCGTATATAGGATGGTAAGCTTCAGTCCATATATCTATGCCCAAGTGTATATCTCTGCGATCGGAACCTGAGAAGTGATTACTCAAGCCATAGAGATTTCTATGCTCCAGATAACCTCCAATAGCATATTTGCTGTTGTTTTGCGAGATATGTAGATTGACATAATCAGTTAAACTGGTATAGCCTACTTCATCAGGTAGAGCAGTATTAGATACAGAAAGATCAATGGGAGCAAAAGATTCTTGTATAGATTGTTTTCCCATAATTGGGAATATATTTTGAGGTATAGGAAGTGTCATGATTCTATCCTGGAGTATCTGAGTTGTGCTAATCCTCTTTGTGTGTTGAAGAGAGGATCAATGACTTTGGTAAAGGGCAACAATAGCTGTTGAGTAAGCACAGAAATTTTGCTTAAAGGTTCGGCTTCTTTTCTGCTTGGCATATTCAATAATTTTCGAGTTGCTCCCGCCAAGTGGTAGCTGGCAGCGACATTCAGAAAATTAACTTTTTGTAATTCAAAGCCATTTTGGGTCATTAATTCTGAATAATAGGATACCGGTCGTCCCATATTAAGAGGAGTACCCTTTATTGATTTTTCGATTCTTTCAAATAAGAAAATCTCACCATTAGTACATCTGCAGATTGATACAATCAAATTTTTGAGAGCTGAAATATCAGTATTGTGTTGGAGTACTGTAACAGTTAAGCTCGTGTCATAATATTGATCACTATAGGGTAATTCTGTGCCATTGATTTTTGAGAGCTTAACTTCTTGAGGTAAGTGGCCCTGGGCATAGTTAATCATTTCTTGAGATATGTCAGCACCAGCTAATTCTTTAGGGTTATGCTTCCAGATTTCAGTTAGGTTTCCACCAGGTCCTGGACCAATTTCTAGCACCTTCTTTCCAGTAAAATTGATTTGCTGTAATTGCTTTAGAAACTTTTTTCTCTTGTATCTATAGAATGGCTCATCATCACCTGCTATGATTCCATGCGGTCTCTTAGAGGTTCGACGTGCTACATCAGACCAATATGATTCAGGATTATAGTGTTCATGAGTTCTATTACTCATATCTCAAAGATTCAATAGGATCTAATCGTGCTGCTTTCATGGCAGGATATAGTCCAGAAAGAATACCAACTATGAGGCAAACAAAAAAGGCTAATACAATCCAAGGCCAAGGAATGATGAAGCTGCTGCCAATCATAAAACTAACTAAGTTGCCGACTAAGATCCCTAAGAAAACACCAACTATTCCTCCAATCTGAGTAATCACTATCGCTTCAGTAAGAAACTGAATGAGCACATTTTTTCTCTTAGCGCCAAGGGCTTTAGAAACCCCTATTTCTCGAGTTCTTTCAGTGACTGAAACGAGCATGATATTCATCAATCCAATTGAAGCACCTAATAGAGTCATCATAGCTATAGCTATGGTCCCCATTCTTAGATTAAAGGTCATGTCCTTAAGGATATTCATTATGCTATCGCTGGTACTAATTTCAAAATCATTGTCCTCGGTTGCTTTAAGTTTCCGTATGTTTCGCATCGGGCCGATGGCGGCCATTTTTGCATCTTCAATATCCGTCAGGTTATTAATTGAGACGGTCAAACTATATCCTTTCTCAGCATAGCCATATAGCTGTTTGGCTTTTATGAGGGTGATGAATATGCGGCGATCTTGGCTTTCTCCAAATGCGCTTCCCTTAGATTCTAACACACCTACAACTTTATATCGAGCAGCATTGATTTGTATAGTTTTATTAATGGCTCGTTCTGGTTTCTCATCGAACAATTCATCAACGATATCCATTCCGATGATTGCTTTCTGAGCGCCTTCATTTGTTTCGAGAGCAGTAAAATTTCGACCCACGGCTAACTTATAGTTAGAGACATCTAAATAGTTATCATCTATGCCAAAAACTCGGACGGTTGGATTGGTAATATTACCTTCATGAGCTATTTCAGCGCTTCCCGTACAAAATGTTGAAAGTGAAACTTTGGTGTTGGGAAATTTGTAGCGCTCTTTGAAAGCTGATGCCTGTGCGAAGTAAATGGGATCGGCAGATTTAGTTTGTCTACCCCTCATATTACTCTTTATATTTTCGCTAGTGGGTTTAATACTAATTGAGTTGGCTCCTAATCTATTGAAGCTGTCACTCATTGAGAATAGTATAGAATCAATAGCAGTCAAGATACCTACTAGACAGGTTATACCAACGGCGATGATCAGTAATGTAAGTGAAGTCCTTAGAAAGTTAGTTTTCAAGGAATATAGTGCCATTTTAATGTTCTCGGAAAGATTCAATGTTGATAGATTATATGATTCTTAAGATACTCTTACTAGATTAAACTCCTTAAAGTAATAGACCAAAAACCCTTCTTTCTTGATTAGTACGGTCATATTCTAAAGTTCTTTTTAATTATTTCAATTAGTTCCCTGTGAAATAGACCATTAGAAGCTATTAGCTGCTCTCCAAAGATGTAATCCTCTTCAGCTGAAAAGTCGGTGATCATCCCCCCAGCCTCTTCGATAAGAATAGCTCCTCCAGCAACATCCCAAGGACTTAAGGTGGTTTCATAGTAGGCATCAAATCTACCGCATGCCACATATGCCAGATCTAATGCTGCCGCACCCATACGTCTTACACCTCTACCGTGCCTCATGAAATGGCCTAAGGTCCTAATTAAAGGTGCAACATCATCTATTTGGTAGGGAAAGCCTGTTCCTACTAATGCGTCTGAAAGATCATTTGTCTTACTCACGTTAATCGCCCTGTCATTTAAAAAAGCACCATTCCCTTTAGATGCCGTGAATAGTTCTTCCAAATTAACTTCTAATACTTGCCCCACGACGACTTTACTATTGATAGATAGCCCTACGCTTACCGCAAAATGTGGTATGCCGTGAAGAAAGTTGTTGGTGCCATCCAATGGATCAATGATCCATTGGGTATCAGAATTTTCCTGTTCTACAGTTCCTTCTTCTGTTATGAAACCCGCACCATCGATAATTTTCGATAAGTCAGAAACTAACATTTCTTCTGCGGCCTTATCAACATATGATACAAGACTATTTCTTCCCTTAACTTCTATCTGTTCTTTGGAAACTTTACCTAACTCCTTTTTAATAAAAAGTCCAACTTTGCGCATTATTGGTTGGAGCTGTTCACTAATGAGTTTGTAATCCGATGTGAGCATCAATATAGTTTGGCCCAAAAGTACAGTATTACTAAACCGAAACCATGAGCCGTCGACGTAAGCTTGAAAAATTTGCTGAAATACTGAATTACCCCAATGTATATGAGTACTCTCAGATAGGTAAACACCTGCTGAAAGCCAATAAATTTGACGAGGTAGATCTACGAGGAAAATGGAGACTAGAGGTATTTAAAAATGAATATCCAATCATCCTGGAACTGGCCTGTGGCCGTGGCGAGTATACTTTGGGATTAGCTGAAAGATATCCTGAAATGAACTTTATCGGAGTTGATATCAAAGGAGCAAGAATATGGCAAGGGGCCACAAAGGCAATCGAAACTAAAATGAGTAATGCCGCCTTTCTCCGCATACGTATAGAGCAGATTGAACTGTATTTCGATCAAGGTGAAATAGATCAGATTTGGATTACATTTCCCGATCCATTTGCAGCAAAAGAAAATCGCAGAACAACTTGTCCGAGGTTCTTAGATAGATATTATAGAATTGTTAAAAGTGAAGGTAAGATTCATTTAAAAACTGACGATGATGATTTTTTTAAATATTCCTTGGAAACGATTAAGGGTAATAAAAATTATGATGTCTTATATGAGAACGATAATATATATGGTCAAGAGCTATATACCCAAGATTTAGAAATCAAAACATATTATGAGCTTGATCATTTGGCCAAAGGCAAGACCATAAAATATTTGCTTTTTGCCAAAATAGGGTGAACTTTTCAGCATAATGTTTTGTCGTGGCACATAATTAAACATTTTGTTATGAAAACGAGTATGGCTTATAGGTTATTCAGATTGTATTTCAACTCTCATTCTGACAATCATGAGTTGTTTGGCAATCGTGTCCACAACCCTTTGAATGGAACATCCAAAGGCGAATTTTGGACGAACAATGCAGAGGGCCTTTTGAGAGGTTCTGCCGTTATGTCATTGGGTATGGCACTAATGCATGCTTACCTAATCGGGTAGTCTCCCTAACTGATTTTTCTAATCAACTATAATAATCAATTACGATAAAAAATCAGAAGTGGTTCCATCCTTGAGCTTTCAGATCATGGATGTTGCCACCTGTGGTGTGCAAGGTAAGTTTGTCCTCCGCAGGGGCAATCTCACCTATTATCACAACATCTGGCATCAAGCGGATTTTAGCTAAATCCTCTGGTTTAACTGTAAATAGTAATTCGTAGTCTTCTCCTCCATTGAGAGCACAGGTGACAGGATCTAAATTGAATTCTAATGCAAGTTGCTTAGATTCATCCTTTATTGGAATTTTACCTTCTTCTAAGAATGCTCCGACTCCAGATTGCTTACAAATATGCATGATATCTGAGCTGATGCCATCAGATACATCTATCATTGCAGTTGGAGTGAGGTTTGATTTTTTGAAGTATTCTACAGCATCTTTCCTGGCTTCAGGCTTCAGTTGTCGTTCAATGACATATGATTGATTCGAAAAATCAGGTTTGATGTTACTATCATTCAAGAACAATTGTTTTTCACGTTCTAATAACTGAAGGCCTAAATATGCTGATCCAAGGTCTCCAGTTACACAAATGATGTCTCCGACTTTAGCCCCATTACGATAGGTGATTTCATCATGGCCTGAGGTATGACCTACCGCAGTTAAGCTCAATGAAATGCCTTTTAAATTTGATGTGGTATCTCCACCTATTAGATCTACTTTATAGAGGTCGCAGGCTGTTTTTATGCCGGCGTAGAGCTCCTTCAAAGCTTCTACAGAGAACCTATTAGAGATAGCCATACTAACAGTAATTTGGCTGGGCACCATATTCATAGCATAGATATCTGATAGATTGACCACAACAGCCTTATAGCCTAAATGCTTTAAAGGACTATAGACCAGATCAAAGTGAATGCCTTCGATAAGCATATCAGTACTGATGGCCGTATAGCCATCCATATGGTTTATGATGGCGGCATCATCCCCCACTCCTTTAATTGTTGAGCCATTATATTTCTTAAACTTATTGGTTAATTGATCTATTAGACCGAATTCACCAAGTTCATTGACATCAGTTCTCTTCATATTATTGCTTCACATATCTACTAAATCGCTGAGGATTAACTCTCTCCGCTTCTGATAAAAAATAGTTTAGACTGTCTCTTTGACCAGTTTGATTGTAGACCAAGGCTAAGTTGATATTAGCCTCAAAATTATTCTGATCTACGGCATAGTAGTTAAGAAGCTTTTGTTTTGCTAAATCATTATTCCCATTTTTCAGATGATCAGTATATCCTAATGATGCTTTACTTGGTCTTTTCACAATAGCTGCCATAGATTTTCCATTGACGTCGATGGAATGAATGGTGCCCGTTGGAGGGAATTGATCGTTTTTTAACTCTGCTTGATCAATATAGACATTCACATATATAGCGTAGTCCCAGTCTTTACTTAGGCGTTCGTAATAACGAGTATAGAGCGCAGAGACATTGTCATAGTTACGAGTATAGTACGCTACGGAGTAGCGGTGATTAGTTGCTATCTTGATCTCATCTGTGTCATTGATTATACCCTTCTGCTCCATCCACATGATAGCTGGTCGTATACTGTGCATATAGTAATCCATTTCATAGTTACCATAAGCGTTATTCATTCCTCCTGAAATTTCATTAAAGTAAACATATTCGACAGGGTGATTTTTAATAATATGCCGAAAGGGGTGTATTGATAGTAATGCGATTAGGCCATAAATGCCATACTTAAGGTTTACATTTTTGGATTCCAGCGTCTTGAT
>CACLQQ010000079.1 GCA_902609095.1 uncultured Bacteroidota bacterium
CACAGTCCTCAAATATTGCAGTTATCAGGTATAGGATCTTCTGAGGAATTGCAGAAACATAATATCGATGTTAAAGTAAATTTACCCGGAGTCGGTAAAAATCTTCAAGACCATCTATTCTATTTTGTATCAGCTCATACAAAGGATAAGATGGGATTCAACCACAATTGTACCTCTCTTAATCAAGTTATGGATATTTTTGGTTATCTCACGCATAAGAAGAACCCACTGTCATGTAGTCCATTGGAGGCCGTATCATTCTTCAATATTGATAACTACGAGGATCGAGTCAATTTTCAGTTTCACTTTGCCCCATTTCATGTTAATGATGGACGAAATGAAGACTTGTATGATTTTTCAACAGTCCCTACTGAGCATGATGGGGTAACTATTTGTCCATCCTTGATCCATCCAAAGAGTAGAGGAACCGTGAGTATTAGATCTAAGAACATAAGAACCGCTCCAGTTATACAGCCTAACTTCTTGAGGGAGGAGGATGACCTGAAACAACTTATAAAAGGAGGTAGGATAGCATTGGATATTTATGGACAAGAAGCTTTTCAGAAGTTTATAGAAGAGCCTATTGGGATATCGTCTGAGTCCGGTGATGATGAGCTGGCAGGCTATATACGCCGACGTTTAGAGACAATATATCATCCAGTTGGTACTTGTAAGATGGGAGTAGATGAGATGGGAGTGGTCGATCACGAATTAAAATTAAAGGGAATAGAAAATCTCAGAGTAGTAGATGGTTCGGTTATGCCTAAGATAGTCAGTGGCAACACAAACGCTCCGATTATAATGATCGCAGAGAAGGCCTCTGATATGATTTTATCAACTGCAGGGGTTGTATAGTAGTCTTTGCTTTTCTCTTCATTTCTGATATTCTCATGGGCATAGAATCAATGAGGTCGAGGATGATTTGAGGGTTTATAAAATCATTGCAATTAAGCTTTTCACTACCGTCTAAGCCTATTAGTTTTATATTGAAGTCTTCATCTTTAGTGTTGAGTTCATTTGTGATAATGAGTAATTTTCTTTCCACCAAAGGTTCTTTTAATTTTTCCAGATTGAGAATCTGAATTTGTTTTTGATAGATTGAGGACGCTGTATCTCCACTTATTAATATGACGCGATTTTGCCATCGATATTGACGCAATTCTTGTCCGAACGAACTACTTGTGATTAGAATCATGATAATAATGTGGTACATTCTCATTTGCTATTGAATGACATAGCATTCTATTTGTTCATGAACATAGTTTAACATTTATTTGGAAGTAGATTATTGATAGATTACATCTCTTACCAATATTGGAATACTAATAGGTCAATGAGAGAACAGATTTGAATTGATGAGCATAACAATGTTAAACTTGGAATTTACAATTTTGATAGTATCTTATGCTTTAGGCTGATCCGCATCAAAGAGATATGGTATAAGCCGAGCAGAGGATTCTATTTAGCAATGTTGACTTTGGTTTGACAATTAGAAATTAGCAATGGTACAGATAGATTTTTATGATATAGTATTCAGGGCTTGGGCAGAATATGACCCAAGCAGGGAGATCGCATCAATAACTGATATCAGCGCTAAGGTCTCTACTAATCATGTATATCGAGTGCGATTTGTGGATGGCTCCTTTGTGATCTCTAAACTGAGTTATTTTGGGAGATATGATCATTTTGTTGAGGATCACTCTATTATCAATGTGCTAGCAAATAATCTGTCTGAGACCTTTGAAAATGTTTTGGCTCATTCTCTCATGAAAAAAAATGAGCTTTATACTTATTGTGAAACTCAAGGTTTGCAGGATATCTGGGTGGTTTTTTACAGGCCCATTAAGGTTAAAAATAAGTTGCCTCGCCGTCTGTCGTCAGATGAAATCATTAGTATCGCTCGCCAGTTTGCAAGATTTCATAAGGCATGTGCCACTATCAGAAACACTCTTCCCGCATCATCAAAATCCATGAAATCCGATATAGAAGAGCTGATATCCTATATGGATACTGAGGTTGGAAATTATGAAATAGGAATAGTACAAGATAAAGTGAGATCTCATTGCATGGCTTTCTTAGAGTTTTATGATTGTATTGATCATTCTCAGATTCCTATTATTCCAGTTTTTGTGGATTGGAATATTGGAAACTTTTCAGTCAGTAAATCAGGTAAGTTATATTCTCGATGGGATTATGATTGGTTTCGGATGAGTAGCAGGATGGCTGATTTTTATTTCTTCGCAAGGATAGCATCTAACGTCGGTGATCGGACAGAATTTACGTATAATGTGGATATATTATCAGAAGAGCGATTTCTACTTTTTTTAAATAGCTATCATTCTGAATATCCTCTGCAGTCATTTGAAATTGATATGATTCCAGAGATGTATCGTTTCTTTTTATTGAATTATGTGATAAAATATGGAGCTTATTTCTTTCACGATGTCTATGCTCAAAAATTAAAATCTGAGGTGTACTCGGTACATTTAGATTCTATTGATTCGATAGATTTGATTCATATTAAGTCAGTCCTTAGACTGTAATAGCTAAGAATTTAAATGAAATGAAGATTCAATCCTTTAAGGAGATTATATCTGATTATGATACTATTTTACTAGACTCATATGGTGTACTCAAGAATTATCATGGCATAATTAGTGGCGCAGAGGAGAGTCTTAGAAATATCAGAAGCCTCAATAAGCGATATAGAATCCTTACGAATGATGCTTCATCCAGTCAAGAAAAACTGTCAGCTAAGTTTGCTCGAGGAGATATAACGATAAAGCCCCATCGAATTATTACATCTGGACTTATGGCCCAACGGTTTTTAAGTTCTAAGCAGATTATTGGTAAGGTCTTATATCTCGGAACCGATGATTCAGCGGACTTTATTGTCAGAGCAGGTCATAAAAAGATAAGTGTCACTGAGTTCAGTGATGATGCGTATGAAGATGTGGGCTGTGTGGTGTTTTTGGATGACGAGGGGTTTGATATGAATACTGCTATTAATAAGGTTGTCAATCTATTGCGAAAAAGAGCGATTCCAGTTATCGTCGCTAATTCTGATTTGATCTACCCAGTTGCTAGTAATGATGTCTCGATTGCTACTGGCGCTTTAGCAAGACTTGTCGAATCGATTGTTGGACGCAAATTCATTTACTACGGGAAACCCGATATTCAGATGTTTTTATATGCCTATGAAGATCTGCGCAAAGACGATCCAGATCTTCACAAGTCTAAGATTCTTATGGTAGGAGATACGCTTCATACGGATATTCTGGGAGCTACTAAATTTGGAATTGATACGGTTCTTGTTCTTTCGGGAAATACAAGCAAAGTGGATGCAGATTGGATGATTAAATCTACAGGGATATCACCTGACTATATATGTGAGAGTATTGTAAGCTAATAGTTATTAGGTCCAATGATGAATTTATACAAATCATCAGTTTAGTTTTCTTCTGCTATGTTTTGCTTCATTTCTTCTGCACATTTATGGTCATTTTAATAATTTCATAACCTTACAATGAATGGGTTAAGTTTTCAAGAGCAATTTTGCTGATATCCATACCTAATGTTCCAGCGCCTAAGTGATTGTTGATTTTATTCTAAGCGTATTGATCAATAATATGTGGAATGATTAGAGAGGGTTTGCTATATTTAAGAATAATATGAGTAGTGCCTGATCCACCATGATGGATAACACAATACACTTTGAGTAATACCCAGCCATATGGGTTTAATTTGTTAAAAAAGAACAGCTCGGGATTATAGGTTTCTGGCTTAACTAATCCTCCCCCAGCAGTATTGATGATCGCTGGCAAACCATATTCTTCAAGGATTGAAAGTATGATATTCGTTTTAAGTTCTGGGCTGTCATTAATCATGCTTCCAAAAGTCACTAAGAGTACTTTGGAATGTTTCATTAAGAATTACTGTAACTCCAATGATGGGCTCCATTCTTGATCCAATGCCTTTTCATGATAACCTATATACTTGAATATTGGATGGCCAATAGTTAGGTCTGCACAATAAAGTAGGTGAAATAGAATAATAAGACTTATTTGATCGTAGCAACTTTTTGATTGTATTATTTTTAAGTATTAACTGTTCATCATCTTTTTTTACTGTGCTCTTGATCATCTTAGTCAAACCAAACTCAGAAATCCAGTAGTTCAATCTATTGAGCAGCGTACCATAGTTGCTGCGGGATGCTATATGAGTATGCCCCTTAATATAGTGCATGAAGGTGATGGGTAAATTAAGTATTGCTTTGTGAGTGTTTTGTGTAGACCAAATAACCGGGTAGATAACCTTGCCATTATGTATGATTCTATCTGGTTGAAGTCTCTTGATCACTTCTCTCTAGACACGGAACATCTTTCGATTGATAGATCCTTGATTCTTGATAAGTGATAGGTATTCCTTGAATTTTTTCAAAGACATATTACTTCCTCCCATTGCAATTCGGCCAGCCGGACTATCTAAAAACTCCAAAAACTCTAATCCTAAGGACTTAAAATCAAATCCACATTCTTCGGCTAAATTTCTGTATTACTCTGTGAAGAGACAGGTTATATGATGCCCTCCTTTATGCAGTAGCTGACCTATGGCTAAGACAGGCTCCATGTCCCCCCGAGTACCTATGGATGCAATCAAGATGCGCATGAGAGTTATAGTTTTATATTAGTTTGAATTTATGATTTATTGAATTGATCAATTTAATTGGAGAAGGTTTTTATCATATTAGGATTGATTAAACTAAGTCTTGGACGGCATATTCTGCTATTGGGCTCCTTGCTTGTACTGATCCCTTAAACGATATGCACTCAGAATTTCATTGAGATATGTGCCAATGCTTTTGACTTTTTTATTCTGGATGCGACAATAAATTTTTGATTTTGCAGACTGTCCCTCAGGGAGATTGCCTTATTATATTCTGTGATTGCTACAGAAGGTTCACCTTTGAGATGGTAGACGTTACTCATGGCTTGATAGAGATATGCTATTCCTGCCTTATAATTAGTTTTTCTATCATAGATTTCCTCTTCTTTATAATATTTTAAAGCTTTTTCATATTTTCTTGTTTTGGCGTACAGGTTTCCCAAGTTGTGCAAGAAATCAGCTTGTCCGACCAAATTATTTTTATTTCTATATATCTAGTGCTTGATAATAAAGCTCCAGAACATCATTAGATCGATTGACTTTTCTGAGGTCTAAGGCTATCTCATTCATAACTAGCGCCATACTCATAGAGTCTCTAATAAGCTCATAATTTTCTAAGGTATTATAATAGTTTTCCTGGGCTTGATCATAATAACCTAAATTGCTGTAACATGCCCCTAATTGATAATTATTATTGGCTACATTGAAAGTGTCTTGTAATTCGATGAAAACGCTTCTGTATTGATGAGACTCTTAATCCCGTTTCTGAAATTACCTGCAAATCTATTCAAACATCCTCGATCGTAGGCATATATGGCCTTGTAGTCAAGGCGATTATGTTTTTCGGCAAGTTTGTCTGCTTCTTCGAGCAATTCAATAGCTCTATGATAATTCCTCCTATTGTACCATATTATTTCATTTAAGATTCTGCCACTTGATTCTTAATCTGCTATTTTATCTATTAGATAAATGAGGCTGTCTTTATAGCTCAACTGAACTGTTAGGTAGGACGTAGAACCAAAACATAAAAGAAATAGGACAAAGCTATATCGACGCATGCACTTCATGTTAATACGAATATAAACTGATGAAGTAAATTGAAATAAGGGCTTGATGAACTTCTCGATAAATAATTGTCTACCAAATAATCGTTAAGGTAAATCTAAATAAACATTTATTTCTTATATATCATTTTACTTTGCGTCGAGTCAAATCAAATTAATAGTCAAATAGAAAGTACATGAGCAAATTTCTAACTATTGCCTTATGGTTACTAGGGTGTTTATCCTTAGTCGCTCAGGGCAATGAAATCGAATTCGTAGAGTATGATCTCAATAATGGATTACATGTGATATTACATCAAGATAATGCAACACCTATTGTGGCGGTGTCAGTAATGTATCATGTAGGTTCTAAAAATGAAAAACCTAACAGAACCGGTTTTGCCCATTTTTTTGAGCATCTATTGTTTGAGGGTTCAGAGAATATAGAGCGTGGTGAGTTCTTTAAGTATATAACTGATGCGGGAGGGACTAATAATGCCAACACATGGTATGACAGAACGTATTATTATGAGTTATTACCATCAAATCAATTGGAACTTGGACTTTGGCTTGAATCTGAGCGTATGTTACACGCTAAGGTAGATCAGGTTGGTATAGAGACTCAACGTGAAGTAGTAAAAGAAGAGCGAAGACTAAGAGTCGATAATCCGCCGTATTCTTTGCTGAGATTTTTAGAGCAAGTGAACAGTAGATTATTCACCGAGCATCCATATCAATGGTCTGTAATCGGTTCTATGGATGATCTGAATGCAGCTCAAGAAGAAGATTATGTACAGTTTTACAATGATTTTTATACTCCTAATAATGCAGTATTATCTATAGCGGGAGATATCGATATCGAAGAGACTAAAATGCTTATCGATAAATACTTCAAGGATATTCCCATCAAGAATCCAGATATATTCAGACCTAATATCGTAGAGCCTCCATTAACTGGAGAAATGGTTGACACGACATATGGCAAGATTCAGATTCCAGCTATCATAATGGGTTATAGGATTCCAGCTCAAGGAACTAAAGATTACTATGCGGTTAATATGCTGAACACGTTAATGTCAGGGGCAGAAAGTTCTCGTCTCAATAAGACATTGAGGGATGAGCAGCAATTGGTACTACAAGTTGGTAGTTTCCCATTAGAGTTGGAGGATCCTGGGGTGGCTTTAGTATTTGCCTTACCTAATATGGGTATAGAAGTGGAGGCAGCACAAGCCGCTATGGATGCCGAATATGAGCGTGTACAAAACGATCTGATCGATGAGAGGGAGTTTCAAAAATTAAGAAATCAGATTGAAAGCAGTTACATCACTCGTAATTCTCGTATTGCTGGTATTGCTGAGAGCTTAGCTAATTATCACATGTATTTTGGTAATACCAACTTGATCAATACAGAATTAGATAGATTTATGGAGGTAACTCGTGAAGATATTCAGCGAGTTGCGAAACAATACTTTAATCAGGACAATAGGGTAGTACTTAATTATTTGCCAGAACCTTTAAAACCATAGTAGAGATGAATACAATAAATAAATATATAGGTGTATTAGCCATTGCCTTTCTATTGATACAATGTAGCCCGAAGACAACTGAGGTTATGGAATCTGTTGAGGAGATAGTTGATTTCAGAGGTAGTGCTCCAAATCCAGGGCCTGCGCCCAAAATTAATATAGGCAAGGCTAATACATTCAAATTGGATAATGGCCTCCAGGTAATTGTTGTGGAGAACCATAAGATTCCTTCTGTCTCATTCCAAATTTCACTCAAGAACGATCAAATCAATGAAAATGAGAAAGTTGGTTTCGTATCTATGGCGGGTGATTTGATGGGTAGAGGAACCAAGTCGAAGTCAAAAGCTGAGATAGATGAGGCCGTAGATTATATAGGGGCCAGCCTGAGTACATATGGTAGTGGAATGTTCGGAAGTGCACTGACTAAACATGTACCTGCATTATTAGATGTGATGACAGATGTGTTATACAATCCTTCTATGCCAGCAGAAGAGTTGGAGAAAATTAAAACTCAAACCCTTACAGGATTGGTAGCAAGTGTGACTGACCCGAACAGCATTTCGAGTAATATGCGAGCTAAGGTAATGTACGGAGGTGATCATCCGTATGGTGAGATACAAAAGGAAGAGAATGTCAATGTAATTGACATCGAGGCTTGTCGCGACTACGTGGAGTGTTTTTTCATTCCTAATAATGCATACTTAGTAATTGTAGGAGATGTTACTATCGATGATGCTCAGGATATGGCTAACAAATATTTTGGTAAGTGGGAGCGTAAACCATTTAAGCCTGTCAAGCACAAAATGGTACCAAAGCCAGAATCTACCCAAGTTATGTTTGCTCACAAAGATGCAGCAGTACAGAGTGTAGTCAATGTGAGCTATCCTGTAGAGCTAAAACCAGGAGCTCCAGATGTGATTCCTGCCAGAGTTATGAATACGATACTTGGTGGAGGATCCTCAGGTAGATTGTTCCTTAATCTAAGAGAAGATAAAGCCTATACTTATGGCTCGTATTCTTCTCTCAGTTCAGATCGGTTGGCAGGATCATTCAATGCTCAAGCGAGTGTTAGAAATGAGGTAACTGATAGCTCTATCACTCAGATACTATATGAGCTAGAACGTATCCGAACAGAAGCTGTGGATGCTGAGTTTTTGCAAAACACTAAGAATTTCATGACAGGTAGTTTCGCACGGTCATTAGAATCTCCACAGACTATAGCTCGGTTCGCATTGAGTATATTTAGAAACAATCTTCCAGAGGATTATTACGAGACTTACTTAGAAAAGCTGAATGCTGTAACAGTCGAGGATGTACAGTCTATGGCTCAGAAGTATATCAAACCTGAATCCGCTTACGTCTTCGTCGTAGGTAGTAAGGAGGAAGTTGCTGAATCTTTGTTACAATTTGATAGTGATGGTGAAATTGAGTATTTCGATCCTTTTGGAGACCTTGATGTAGCTGATAAGACAGAAATACCAGATGATTTGACTGGAACTCAAATCGTTGAAGACTATATCAATGCCATGGGAGGCATGGATAAACTGAAAGGGATCAGGAACGTAATTACCACCATGTCTGCTTCTATGATGGGGCAGAATATGACGATTCAGCAGTCTTATGCAGAGGGTAAGTTTTCAATGACTATGGGTAATGGTCAGATGACGTTTATGGATCAACGTTATGATGGCACCACATTGCAAGTGTCTCAGATGGGTAATGTTGAAACCTTTACAGAGGGGTCTCAAGTAGATGCGATAAAGGAACAAGCTACAGTTTCTGCTCAGTATGATTATATCAGTAATGGTAGTACTATAGAATTATTGGGAGCTGAGACTATCGATGGGATGTCATGCTATAAACTCTCGATTACCAAACCATCTGGTAATAGAGTGACAGAGTTTTATACCGTTGACGGTAGTTTGTTGATTAGAACTGTTGGCACTGCACCAGGCCCTGCAGGTGACGTAGCAATTACTACAGATTTAATGGACTATAAAGATTATGATGGCCTCTTTATGCCTTCAGTTATCAAAACCGCAGGTATGATGCCTACTCCAATAGAGATGAAAGTAGAATCAGTAGAGATTAATTCTGATATTGACATGTCTATGTTTGAGATCAAGTAGTCAACTGATTTACAATATTTTAGAGAGGACTTTGATGCAAATTAAAGTCCTCTTTTTATATTCACGTCAACAGTATATCGCTATGCTCGATTCTGAATATGAATGAGTACTAATTTATATTGATGAAAAAACTGTTACTACTCCTTCTTACACTATGCTTGTATGGAACATTGACAGGTGATATAAATGGTGAAACTTATGAAACGTTTAAAGTAAGAAGAATAAATAGCAAATTGCCAATCAATATTACGTTCAACGAAGAGGATAAAATTCTTATGGCAGAAATGCTGATAACAGAAAGGAGGAATTGCTGGGATGGAGCTGGAGCTCTTAGGGGAGCTGCACCGTACTATAGATTTATCAAGCTCAGATATTTACATTACTGAAGATGACCGTTATTCTATGAATAATAGGTGTAGGGTTATTTGGGTGAATAATACTGATGTTATACAGTCTTCACTGACTCTACGATTAAGTTTGCCGTCTCATCTCGACCTTTCAACAGAAAGTTTTGTTGATTGGATTCAGGAGGATGTTGCACTATCACTTTGCACTAACGATTACGAGGAATATCAAGCTGAGCTTATCACAAAAAGGAAAGAAACAAATATGGTCGTTTCTATTAGTCCGAATCCATTTAGAGAGTCTGCAATATTAAAAGTTCAAGGTAATGTTGAACATCCTTTTGATTTATTGATCTATGATTCGTCAGGTAGAATTATATACGA